>JAPKYG010000137.1 GCA_026394435.1 Methanobacteriota archaeon
CAGAACGAGATTCTCAGCCAGTGTACAACACCGTGGATGCGTCACTGTGGTATGTGGATCGCGTCTACCAATACCTCAAATATACTAATGACTTGAGCCTTGCTGAGAAACTCTGGCCGACATTGCAATCAATTATTGAGGGATACAAAAAAGGCACAGACTATGACATCCACATGGACAAAGATTTTCTCATCAGCCATAGCGAAGGACTTACCTGGATGGATGTCAAACTTGGGGATTACTATCCAACACCACGATTAAAGAAAGCCGTGGAAATCCAAGCCCTGTGGTATAACGCCTTACAAATCATGAGCACCCTTTCAACACTTTTAGGAAAAAACAATCCCTATAGCGAGTTGGCACGAAACGTCAAAGACAGTTTCAGCCGTCAGTACGATCACCCGTACGATGTCATTGACACTAAGGATCTCTCGATGCGGCCAAATCAGATTTTTCTTGTCTCTCTTGATTTTCCCCTTATTGAAAAACATATACAGGAACGGATTGTTGCTGAAGTGCAGAAGACGTTGGTCACTCTCTTTGGTTTAAGGACCCTCTCGCCTCAGGACTCCCGATATAAAGGAACCTATCTCGGAAATCATAACAAGGATCTTGCCTACCACAACGGGACGGTCTGGCCGTGGTTGATGGGACCGTTCATCAAGGCATTCGTGAAAGTAAAAGACCATGAACCAGCACAGAGACGATACGCGTTTCAAAATTTCTTACAACCTATGATTGACGTGTACGGCAACCTCTGGGATGGTTCGATCCATGAGATTTTCGATGGAGATCCACCCTATGCGCCCCAAGGATGCATCACCCAAGCATGGAGTGTCGCAGAAATACTACGTGCCTGGGTGGAAGATGTCGAGAACATCACACCAAAATACGAGTCTCTTCTTTTACATGAAATAGGCGTTTAACACATACTGCTCAATCATCCTGTTCGTATTGAAGAATGACGCATTAATTGCAATACAGCTCCGCATTGTTCGTATCCAGTTATCCCGGTCGTTGTAGAACTTCGGAATGATCCATGTCTCAAGTTTATTATACAGGTCGTTGCGGTCGTTATCATCGTCAGACTCTCGCTCATTTGATTTTCTTGTACCGATCGCCCACCCCGTGATGTTTTCTACACGACCCTCGATCCACCAGCCGTCAAGGGTGCTCAACTGAGGCACACCGTTATGTGCTGCTTTCATCCCTGAGGTTCCAGAGGCTTCCTGCGGTCGTCGCGGTGTGTTCAACCAGACGTCAACACCGGCGGTCATGAGTTTTCCGATCGCCATATCATAGTTATGGATGTACGCCATTTTTACGTTCCCATGGATGTTCTTCATCGCTGAAAAAATCCTCTTAATCGTATCTTTTCCAGAACCGTCTTTCGGGTGCGCTTTCCCTGCGTAAATAATCTGAATCGGTCCTGCTTTTTCCGCTATACTCATGAGCCGTTGCGCATCAGAGATCAACAACTCTGGCCGCTTGTACGCGGTCTGTCTCCGGGCAAAACCGATCGTAAAATGATCATAGTTCATCCCCACATTATACCTGTTGTTCACAAAATCAATAAGCTTCTTTTTTGCTTCCATGTGAGCCGCCCAGATATCTGCTTTATCGATACCAAACGCTGCCCGGAACATGTACGGATCAGAACGCCACCCTGGGAGATACTTATCAAACACACGTTGGAACGGTTCAGAAACCCATGTCGGCGTATGTACACCATTTGTAATCGAATCGATTGCATATCCAGGGAACATCAATCGTGATACTTCCCCGTGTTTCTTTGCAACACCGTTCACATAGTGGCTGAAAAAGAGCGCAAGCCTGGTCATATTTAACTTATTCTCAAAGGTAAACTCATGCAGTAGAGAATCAGGAATTAAATCTCCAATCATCGACTTTGCAAGAGGCATATCAAACTGGTCATGCCCTGCAGCAACCGGCGTATGTGTCGTAAACACACATTGCTCTCTGACTTTCTCTACATCTTTTATTTGATCATACAGCTCAAGAGTACCGAGAGCAGCATGCCCTTCGTTCATATGATACTTATCTATGGTTCGATACCCTAATGAGTCTATCGCGCGAACACCACCGATACCCAAAACGATTTCTTGTGCTAGGCGATATTTGTTATCTCCCCCATAGAGATACTTGGTAATTTCTCTGTCATAATTTGAATTCTCCTCAAGATTGGTATCAAGGAAAAACACAGGAACGATGTAGCCACCTTGACCTTGTACTGGATAGTACCAAGTACGAATGTTGACGTCTCTCCCCTCAATTTTCACACACGTCTTACTCGGCAGAAGCTTGAGAAAATCATTGATGTTAAAATTATACGGAAGCTCGATTTGATTCCCATCCAAATCGATTTCTTGATAGAAGTATCCCTTCTCAGAAAGAAGCGTTACACCAACAATCGGTACATTTAGATCCGCACATGATTTCAAAGTATCTCCCGCAAGGATCCCAAGACCACCGCTGTAGGTAGGTATATGTTCATCAATACCGATTTCCATGGAAAAATACGCGATTTTTGGTTTTCCTGTCGGCCTTATCGTATTATTTGTTTCTGCTTTTATTTCTACTGTTGATGTCTCCATTGCTCCACCTTCCACCTTCTAAGCAATACTGTGCAAATGAAATGATAATCCAAAACAGTATACAGTTTATCTTTCTTTCTCCTCTGGTTTTCCTCTAGGAATACATGATACCGTCGTAGTCCCTGTCATCCTCTTTTTTGTTCTTAGTGCTATGTTTCATTATTTTTCTTTGTTGTCTCGGCCCGACAAACTGAAAATCATTTCGTAATAATCTAACGTATGTTTTATCTGGGAGTGGCTCGAGTTTTGCGATCCCTTTGATTTGAAATTTTTGCAAAACCCATTCAATTTCTTTTCGTGAAACCCGGAGTTTCGAAGCAAGTTCAAAGGTTGTGATGGGGTACTTTTTCTGCAACAACTTGATGATTTTTTCTTCTAGCGATCCTATGGTAATCTGTATCATACGATGACCATGAATTATATGCACTCGTATGCGCGCATCCCTTTTTTATCGTTTTTAAAGAGTTTTTTCACGTCATCTTGCATTTCTGGAGGATATCCCTCTGGAAAGTCAATGCATCCTTGACAGACATCAAATCCGATTGCTTTCTTTAATCCTTCAATGCTGATATAACCAAGAGAATCGGCTTCGATTTCCTGTGCAATCTTATCCCATGACTCGATATTGCCGTCGCTGTTTCGCGCGATAAACTCTTTTTTACTGCGCATGTCAATACCAAGATAGCACGGTGCGATAAGAGGTGGGCACCCAATCCTCACATGTACTTCTTTTGCCCCAACGTTTTTCATTCCTCGAATGATCTTGCGGATATTAGTTCCACGAACAATCGAATCATCTAACAGTACAACTCGTTTATCCTCCAGGACGGCACGGAGAAACGACAGTCCTTCCTCTACTACTTTCTCTCGATGTTCCTGTGTTTGTTGAATGAATGATCGTTCATCTTTATCCTTCATGATTCCTTCATCAAGAGGAATACCAGATTCCCGTGAATAACCTATTGCATATCTTCTCCCTGATTCAGGGACCGGTATCACAAGGTCTGCCTCCGCCGGTTGTTCCTGTGCAAGTAAACGCCCGATCTCCTGACGAGTCGTGTGAATGGATCGTCCGTTGATACGTGAATCAGGTTTTGCAAAGTAAACAAATTCGAACATACACGGAAGCTCCTGTTTTTTTATGATTTGCTTTTCATAGATATTTCCTTTTGGATCAATGACAATAACAGAGCCACCAGGGATATCCTTCACATACTCAAAATTAATTTTTTTAAAAACCCGTGTCTCTGATGCAAGACAATAGGTTCCATTTGCTTTTCCAAGGGCAAGTGGCCGAATCTTTCGAGGGTCAGTCATAGCGAACAGATATGGTTTATCCCCTGAATCAGCGATGTATAAGACCGAGTAGCTCCCCTTTGCTTTTCGCATGACATGTTCACATGCGGAAAAGATTACTTCCGGGCTTAGTTCTTTTTTATAGAGTTCATCAGCTATGGGGAGCAGGAGCCATTGAATGTCGCAATCAGTGCGTGGTTTTCTTTCCGTAATGTTCGAAAGCTCAGAACAATTGAAAATATTTCCATTGTGAACCGCCGCTAAAAAGGGATTTACCAGATATTCTGGTTGTGCATTCTTTTTTAATGATTCTTCGTCATCCATACCAGCGGTTGAATACCGGGTATGACCGATCCCGATGTTTCCTGGTTTATTGATTTTCTTCTCCTCGTTAAAAACATCTCGCACAAGGCCAGCGTCTTTTGTGACATGGATGTTCCCATCATAGGTAAGCATACCAGCTGATGATTGGCCTCTATGTTGGATTGTAAATAAACTATGATAGATAAGATGTGAAACAGGCCGTCCCCCAATAATACCAATGATGCCGCACATGTACGAACGGTGATTGAAAGTAGATTATTTATAGGTTTTCAGTGTCGACAGTGAACAACAGTCACATTCTCTTGGAGAAAACTCTTACTGTCTTCTTCAAGAAAACGCGTATATTCAATCATCGTTTAAAATAAATCTAAATTTTTTGAACAAAATTAAATTTTTTTATAGTTAATTATCATTACGGACATACATACATGGTGAAAATTGATTCAAAAGACCGTGAAATCCGAAGTGGCAATTAGAATAATAAAGGTTCCTCATAGAAATTTGGCCAAAAGTAGAAAACATATAAATAAAAAAATCATTTCGTTCAAAAACCAACAAAGAACACAAAGGAAATGATTTTGTTCATCATAGCGATTGATAATGAATCAACAAACCGGAACCTACTCGTTTCACCTCAACAATCTTCAAAGGAATATTGTCCTTTTCACTTTTTATCCCTTCGCCCTCTGCAACCGTCGGTGTCTCTTTCCCTCCGATAATACAGGATCCGATGAAGATATAGAGATCGTCGACAACCTTGTTTTTCAGAAAATTCCAGATGACAGTGCCGCCGCCTTCTACGAGAAGCGTCCGAATACCTTTCCGATAGAGAAAATCCAGAGCACATTTCACGTCAATGAACCCGTTTCTATCAATCTTGCATCCGACAACCTCGATATGTGATCCTTTGTATGTTTTCTCCTTTCCTTTTGCAGTAATAATCAATGTCTTTGTCACATCATTTAACACCAGCGCATGAGCTGGCGTTCTTCCCTTACTATCAAGGACAACCCGTAACGGTTGTTTTGGATGTTTTACGTATTTTTCTTTTACTGTGAGTTTCGGATCATCAGTTAAAATCGTACCAATCCCAACCAGCACTGCATCACACTTGTTGCGAAGCCGATACATCCGTTCGATGTCTTTATCACAGGAAATCCGCATCTGCTTTCGTGTCGGTGACGCTATTTTTCCATCAGCAGACATCGCACAATTTATAATGACCTGTGGTCGTTTCATACCATCTCACTCTGGATAGAGAGGACAATTTTTCTTCTTCTCTGGGCAGATCTGCTTTGTTTTACATGAAGGACCCGCGTTTTTAAAAATCATCGGAGCGACTTTCTTTACTTCTTGAAGCATTTTATTGGCAAGCAAGCGGATCTCCCATTGTGCATGGAGACAACTGCGAAGCTCGAAAAAATTCAGAAGGGAACGTGCATTCATTGTCACCATTATATTTGTACATGTACCATTCGGAAGTACGTACCGAGCGTCCTCTGCTGGTATCTTAAGTTCTAGTAATTTATTGTAATGATCCCAGATAACCCCCATGGTTTCTTCATAAGCTTTCTTCGTTTTCTTGTTCTTCCCGATCGAAGGTGGAATCACGTAGTTCGGTTCATTCAGATTTACATACCGCTGACTTTGCTGAGAAAAACTTGCGATGCGATGTCGCACTAGCTGATGTGTGAGCGACCTGCTCACATCACTGATCGCGAACGTAAACGAGGCATGCTCGATGACACTGGTATGCCCTAGTTTTAAGACTTGCTCCAAGACTGCTGACTGTTCCTTCTCTGATATTTTGTCAAGATTCTCCGGTTTTATCTTACTATGGGTCAGGGTGGCAGCCATTGCAGGTAACTTTTCTGGATCCGATGTATATCCAACGAGTTTCACATTCATGTCCGTTCCCCATACCCCTTATATCATGAGACGTTTAAGTGTTTTGATACAGATATCGTTTTCAGTTCTTTTAAGGAAAACCCGTCACTTGCTCATTCATCAGATTCCTCCGCTGGAAAAAGGAAATATCTTTTTTTTACTAAATTTTTTTCCGTTCAATTAAACTGCAAGTTTTTAACAACAGACCCAGTTACCTAATCCACTGAAACGAACCGGTGTAGGAGACTAATTATAGGGTCGTTTATTATCACCAACATCGTGTGTTTCATTCCTATCTTCTGCTAACAACAGGGACCGGAACAGACATACTCGAGCTCTGGAGCTATATCGAACTCTTCTTCGGAATTCTGCTTTGCTTGATTGTCGTCATTTCCCTGGCTCTCTGTACCATCCTTGCCTTAAATCGGGTGTTATACAAAAACCAACTGCATCTGACCGTTGTTGTCAGAGTTGAGATTATTAACACGATGGTGATTGTCTGCATGATTGCGTTCGGCGCTACGTACCGAAAAATTGCCTACATTGATGTTGCAATCTTCTACCCGTTCCTCTCCTTCATCTCAACTTTATTCATCGTAAAATATTTCGAAGGAGAGATTTCTAAAATGATCTTTACTTTCACATAACTGTCTTAAACTAGGTTTTGAATAAGGGGAACGATTCTGCATGACAGTGCCATCTGGAAAAAACAATGGACGTGTTGTTCTTTCTTTTTTTCTGATACCTGCGATTATGTTGATTTTTGGGTATGTTCTTTTCCCGTACCCACCGTCGTCACTCGCAAGACAGCTTTCGTTCATCCCCTTGTTTCTCGGGTTGATTCTCCTGGGCATTGGTTTTTTCTTCAAAGGAAAAAACACCGCGAGTACATTAAAAATTGTCGGATGGGGCATGGTTTCGTTCTTCTGGGCTACCATGCCGAGCTTCCTGTATTTTTCTGAGGGCGGTGATGTCTTCAACGCGGCAGTCTGTATCATCGGCGTGTATGTGCTTATCTACATGGCGTATCATGAATGGCTTTCCATGCAGAGAAACAACCATGTCTCTTGTTTGAATTGGATTGCTGGTGGCACGTTTCTTGCAGGCATCATCTATTTTACGATTGAAAATGGTATCGTTCCTGGCCTGAAGGATTGGTTAATCGAGTTTGTTGCCGCGCAAAGTACGGATCTCTTGCATCTCTTTGGGGTCAACGCCAGTAGGAATCAGGCCCTTATTATATACAACAATACACCGGTGACTATTATCTTTGCATGTACTGCTATTCAATCCATGGTTCTGTTTGTTGGTATGATCGGGGCATTATCGCGCGTGAATATGAAACGAAAGGCTCTCGGGTTGTTGGTGACGGTTGTCCCGATTTACTTCCTGAATCTGGTTCGTAACGCAGGTGTCGTGTTCATGGTGGGAAGCGGCATGGTCTCTTTTGAGCTTGCCCATAATGTGATTGGCAAAGCAGGATCCTTACTAGCCCTGATTGTCCTGTTGTTTGTCACCTTTAAAATCGTTCCGGAATTGTATGATGAGATCGTCGGCATCATCGATTTGCCGAAACGAAGAGGACCTGTAGAACTTTTTCTTGGGCGGTTAGTGGGGAAGAAACATGATGCGCATCGCTAACGGTGGTTTTTCCTGGATTCTGGCATCGTTTGCGTTGACCTTTGTAGTTATCGGTGCATCATTCTTTTCGACGGGACTTTTGCTGATCTTTTTAGGTGTTGTTTCTGTGTTTTTCTTTTTGATGTCTTGTCTTTTGATCGTTTTTTTCCGGGACCCCGAGCGAATTATCGGTCCTGGTGTTGTCGCGGTCGCTGACGGGAAGATACGAGAAATAACCACCATACATGATACCGAGGTTGGAGAGTGCATCCAAATTTCTACGTTTATGAATATTCATAATGTTCATGTGAATCGTATGCCTCTGGATGGAACCATTGAAGAAATCACCCATTACAACGGAGGTCATCTGCCAGCATTCAAAAAAGAATCTGAAAAAAATGAACGGGTCGTTCTGCTTATTCACACTGATATCGGGCGGATAAAAATTGTTCAAATAGCAGGGACCCTTGCACGTCGAATCGTCCCTTATGTTTCGAAAGGAAATACCGTGAAAAAAGGAGGAAAAATCGGGCTTATCCGTCTTGGTTCTCGCGTTGACCTTTATCTTCCAACAAAAAGAATTAAACCACTTGCGATTCAGGTAACTAACAAAATTAAAGCTGGAGAAGATACCATTGCAGAAATCCATGATTAAACTACTGTCTCTTGCAGATATCATCACCATCATGAACGCGGTAATGGGTTTCCTAGCTATCCTCATGGTATTTTCCAATCAATTCCAGCTTGCTGCTGCTTTTATCCTTCTGGGTCTGCTTGCTGACGGCTTGGATGGTATTGTTGCCCGGCGTATGGGGAACGGACAAATGGGGGAGTATCTCGAAACTATTGCAGATATGATTTCATTGTCGATTGCTCCCCTTGTTCTTCTCTACAAGACCTATTACGACGTTGTCGTCGCACAGTTCTCACTACATCTCCTTCTTGGCGTCGTGCTTGTTTTCTCACTGATATGCAGCATGATTCGCCTCTCATCATTTTCTCTCTTGAAAGAGAAACATTTCTTTATTGGTCTGCCGACTTCTGCGAGTGCGGTGTTCCTTGTGTTAGTCTCATTTCTGAAACTGGATGTCCGGTATATTCTCCCCTTTATTGTTATCCTCGCACTTGCGATGATTTCATCGATTCGTTTCCCAAAACCAGGGTTGAAAATGGATCTTGTTGCCGCTGTCTTTATCATTGCCACTATCCTGCTTGACAGCATGTATAATAATATCGCACCACTTTTGCTTCTCGCAGCGCTTGTCTCCTACATCATTATCGGGCCGTTCTATCTCCGTATAAAAAAGAAGAAAAGCTAGCGGAACGGAACGTACTCGTAATTGAGAACAGCACTGTTTTTGATGTGGACGGCGCGTCCTCCATTTTTCTGTCCGTTCATGGTTGCAGAATCTGTTTGGACGAATAACGGCCATGCTGAGTAGTTACTGGTCTCTTTTCCGAGAGTGGTGAATACATGGTTTTCATGCGTATGCCCGGTGAGAACCAATGAGACGTTATTCGTGAAACAATACGTGATGAATGCTCCTCGGTTGAACGCGATGCAATTGTCATTGCCGCTTGGCAGGTCGTTTGGTAACGCACCGAGTCCTGTATCGTTCTTATCGTTGACCGCGGGGTGATGCACGGAGATGATTTGATTCATCTGGTTAACCCCCCAGGTGTTTTCGAGAAGGTACATCTGGGTTGATGTCAAACCGCTTGCTTCTGGTGTCGGATTCCAAATTTGCGGTTGGATTTCCCATCTGCTATATTCATATCCTGAATCAAGAAATATGAAGTTCACGTTTCCATATTTAAATGAGTAATCGCTCAGAGGATTGAGAAAACGATGGTAGGCAGTGAGATTGGTAAAGGGTGTATACAGAAATAAGAGGCTGTTGCTGTACCGCTCGTGGTTCCCTGGTGTGGTGTAGACCGGTGCGTCGCAGCTGAGAAGTGCTTCTTGCAGATCAGCGTAGACATTCCGATGAGATTTCTGGTTGTACCAATCCACTGAATCACCAGACAGGATGACAAAATCAGGGTGGATGTTTTCATTTAGGTAAGAACCCATCAGGGATGCTGTCGATGTTATACGAAACGATCAGTTCCTCTTCGAGGATGTTTGTCCCTGTTTTGATCCAGGAACGCCATGTCGATGTTTGATTTTGGAGGTCGTAATGAGTGGTATTATCAATGGATTGTAATTCCACCTGAAGTATCTGAGCTGGTTCTTCCGTCGTGTTTCGTTCTTCTGAGATTGTTACTGCGAACTGATTTGTGTTGTTCTTGATAATAATGGATGGGCATCCCAAGGAAGGGGCGATGATCCCTTCGACATCAAAGCCGACACTAACGTTCAGTTGTTTCTCAGGGAATGTTCCTGCAAAAACATGGAACGTATGATTCCCGACGACTGAAGGATACCACACTATTTTCTTGGTGTACCTTGGTAACTTTCCAACATTCATGACAATTTGACTTACCGTGACATTCCCAGAGAACCACGTCATGTCACCCGCAGTGTTAATCAATCCGCAAAACTCATCGGTCACACTCACTGTTTCGTTGAATCGTTTCCCTGCTTTTCCTTCCACCGTGACCGAGAGATACATAGGTTTCCCTAACGTCGGATACAGATTAGAACAGGACAACGCAATGATTTCGCCGGGAGTCGCATCTTCTGTTTTTCTAATAATCGGACCTGCACTTGAGGTAGGTATGCTTAAGATCGGGATTAACAGAATGATTATGGCGAGGATGATCGCTATTTTTTTCATGTTCAAACGTCTTTACAACACTATAATTATGAGAGATATATTATAAATATTCATTGGTTTACCGAGGTATATATAAGAATTGAGGAAATAAGAGAGTTAACCAAATTTTAGTTCAACAGGAATACTCTATATTTTGTGCAGTAGATGGAATGATGCCTGTCCCAACGAACAAGAGAATGATTCCAACCGCCAAACATTTCGTAATCAATGGATTTTTATCCATACCTTTTTCCCCCTTTTGTACAATTATATAGCACTGTTCTCCTTTAAAAACATACCCTTAGAAAAACATGTTTTTGTGCATGTAGTCGCTGAGTGAACTTCGGTCAGGGAATCTTTATAT
>JAPKYG010000215.1 GCA_026394435.1 Methanobacteriota archaeon
AGATTTGTTGGAGGAGTATAGCAAAGTGTATCGTGTGGATTGTGGAGATAAGGTACTGCTATCTGAGGTTCCAAAGAAAGTATATAACTTGGATAAAAAGTTGGAGACAAACATATTCCCTAATTAAGCGGAGTTAAGGTTTGTAAATATTATCGTGATGTTCGAATTCTTCAAACGCAATAGTGTCATCAACAACTCTAAAAATCAAAACAAAACTACCAATATGAACCCGGCGAAAATCGCTAAGATTCCCACGGAGATTTTTATAATGTTCAATCGAATGTCTATCAGATGAGGAGATCTGCAGGATTTTTTTCTGGAGTGCTTCGTATGTCGTTTTATCTTTTTTCTTAAGGATAACTATTTTCTTTTTAAAGTTGTCAGAGAAAATAATAGTAAACGTCATAACTCTTCAAACCACTTCTTCGCCTCAGCAGGAGTCATAGGTTTTGAATAGTTTTCCTTTTGGATTTTTTTTATTTTTTTCACAAACTCTTCCTTCAAAGGCAACTCATCAACAGGATGCCAGTCAACTGTTTCACAAAATTTTTCTTCATCTTTCGAAAGATTCCCTGTTTTCACATACTTGTCAAAGATGTACCGTTTGAGGAGTTCTTCTCTACCGATTTGCGACCAATTCACCCAGGAGAATCGTTCAAGTCGTTCCTTAAATGATTTCTCAACAGAAATAGTAATGCATGCCATGTTAGAGAACACCTCGTGCGCGTAGTTGTTCTAATGTCTCGAGTTTCTTTCGTAAACCTTCCTTGAACACTTCAGGCCAGTTCACATCTGATCGACCATCGAGTTTCCTCTTCATTTCATCGGGTATTGAAAACGTTATTCGTACCATTTACATAACCTCATGCGATTGCATAAATATATGTATGTGCATAAGAACTATTTAATGGTTTTGATGGGGAACGTCACTTTTAAACGAGCTTCCAGATAAATCTTGATAAAAGTTTATACTTCTAAACCTCTGAGACGAACATCAAGCAACGAAAATAGGAAACCATTCAGGCGACGACTTTGGGACGAGAATTTCTTCTGGTTTTAGCGGTTTACTTCAGTGATGATTTTGATGGTCGATGAGGTGGTTTTCAGGTTCCGACTTTGGGAATTACCGGGTCTCGCTCTCCGTTTTTCCTGGTGAGAGAGACATAAAGATGAGTTGATAAAAGAAACACCAGCTTTGAAAACGATTAAGGATTGGATAAACGCAGATTTTGAAACCTGGGCAGCGAAAAACCGAGATTGAAAAACTTATGAGTTCCCCCTATGGCGTCAAAATAGGGCAATGGCTAAAAAAATACAATCCTAATGGGCTTTCGCACAGAATTTAATGTACTCTGATCGTTCTGCAACGAACTGTTTGATCTCTTGTTTTTCCTTCTGTGTCATAGTAGTAGTATCTATGGTGATATCTGCTATATACTGCTTGTGCCCTAACAGTTGTATTTGAGGATGATGAAAAAAAATGAGAAAAAGGAATGAATATCTTTTTATCCTTCTAAAATCTCCCTACACTACTACAAACAGTACATATTTTAACTACATTTTTCTATCCATCGTTATGAATATGAATAAAGGAGGAAGGTGATATGAGTAAAGAACCATAGTTCAACAATCCATAGTTTCAACATATCTTTATTCAATAAAACCTTCGATGACATGTGCTGAGCATGTCAACTACACAAACCGTGTTAATGATTCTGTTTCTAAGAATATGTGTTTAAAAAATCTCCATCGATGATGAGTAAGGTGACGCCATGGTCTGTGGTTGAACGATGAGAGCTGAGATCATCAGACACCACATAGGTCATTCCTTTCTGCAGATGAAATGTTCTGCCATCTTGTAGTTCACTTGTGAAATCACCCTTTAGACAATGGACGATATGGCCTTTCTTGCACCAATGGTCCGCAAGATACCCAGCAGAGTATTCCACTACCCTGATGCGTAATCCAGGCAGTTGATGTGTCTGCCAAAAAGCCTGTCCTTTTTCTCCTTTGTGTTCTGTTTTTGAGGTGAGGTTCCAGTCTATGACTTGAAATGGGATTTTCTTCTTGTTCATTTGTGCGCACCTTTATCTTTAGGATAGATTTATGATTTCTCCTTTTAGGTAGGTTTTGGCTTTTCCAGAGATAGATACTCTGTTGTTCTCTAAGCGACAGTTCAGTTGTCCCTGGCGTTTTGAGAGTTGTTTGGCGGTGAGTTCTTTTTTATTCAGTTGTTTTGTCCAGTAGGGGATGAGTGTGGTGTGTGCTGAGCCGGTGGCCGGGTCTTCGTTGATTCCTACCTGTGGGGCGAAGAATCTGGACACGAAATCAGTGGTGTCTCCTGGTGCGGTGATGATGGTTCCTCTTGCCTTGACCTGTGAGAGGAGATGGTAGTTTGGGGATATTGTTCGTATGTCTTTTTCTGTTTTATAGACAAGCAAATAATCTGTTTTTCCTTTCCAGACCTCTTGTGGTTTTTTTCCGATGCTTTTGATAAGGCCAGGGGGTGGCGTGGCTTTTTTGATGGTATCAGCGGGAAAATCTAAGGTGAGAGCGTCCGCTTCTTTTCTGACTTTGAGAATACCACTGTGCCTGGTTTTAAAGGTTATTTCATTGTTAGGATAGTGGTAGTGGGTAAAGATGACATGGGCTGTGGCAAGTGTTGCATGTCCGCAGAGGGTGACTTCTGTTTCTGGGGTGAACCATCGGATGTGAAATTGTTTGTTTTTTTGGACAGCGAACGCTGTCTCAGAAAGGTTGTTTTCCATGGCGATATGCTGCATGAGCTGCTCATCAAGCCAGTCTTTTAGGATGCAGACTGCTGCAGGGTTTCCGTGGAAGACGGTATCGGTGAACGCGTCTACTTGATAGAGTTTGATGGTCATGGTTTTTCCCTTATTTTTCTTTTTAATTTGCTTAATGGTCCTTTCAATGGATAATTCATATTTAAAACCATTTTTTGACTTCTTGGACATTTGATAGGATTCTTCCCAGAGGTATCTGGAAATAATATTTTTTTTATTAGCTACTTATTTAGTTTTTATATTGAAAAATACTATTTTCATTTGATCTGTTGCACTGTTTCCTTTTGAATCATATGCGATAACTTTTATCTTATGTAAACCTATTGATCTTTCATTAAGCATATATTCATAGGGTTTTTCTGTGTCAGTAAAAAGTAGTTTATTGCCGTAATAAAATTCTACTCTATCAATTGGGTATAATCCTTGTTTTACTTCTGCATAAATATTGGTTTCATCAATAATTAGGGATGTTACATATTTTATATTTTTAATGATGGTATCATTATGAATTATTTTTCCCGCTCTTGGGTTTGCAATGTACACCTGTGGTACTTCAACTTCTGTATCTGCTAGTATTGCCATGGTCGCAGCGATATGTCTTGTGGTATTCACAAGATAACTCAAATTGATATTGCTTATATTGTCTTGAGGTGAATGATAATTTGGATCTCCATCAGATTCCCATACACTTATTGATTCATAGCCGAATCTCGCAAAAGGGAAATAATCACTAAAACCAAAAGGTAAATCTCTGTTCACCTTCCAAAAGGTAGTGATGTTAAAATTTAAACCATACTCTTTGGTCATATTCTGCATAATATCTGTTATCCATCCTGTGTCTTCTGTGACAGAAAGTCTGATTTTTCTCCCGGATTCAGCCGTTGATGCTCTTCCTATTCCATCTGCGTTAAACTCAACTAGGACAGGTGTTTGTTGATCATAGAGTTCTCGGACATATGCATCACTTCCGAAAAGACCTTGTTCTTCTCCAGAAAATGTTACAAATTTCATAGTTCTTTTAAAACTGTATTGGCTGAGTACGTATGCAGCAGCAAGAACGGCCACCGTCCCTGAGCCATCATCATTTGCGCCAACTGTGTCTGTTGCTGTGTCATAATGTGCATTAAAAATTATCATGTCATCATAATTTGGATTTGATCCTTGTTGTGTTGCTTCGACGTTTTGTGATGTAATAAAGTTCGGATTTGATTTGTTTATTTTGGCACTCCAATTTTGATATCGTACTTGCATGCCCATGTTTTCAAATTGATCAGAGATATATTGTGCAGCTTTTTGACATCCGTCGGTTCCTGTGTACCTAAAACCTATTTCAAGTATTAAATATTCCATGAAGTTTCTTACGAGTGTTTCATTTATTTTTTGTAGTATCTCCTGAATTTTTTCATCTGTAGTAAGCACGTCATTATTTTTATAGTCAATCTGTTGATGTTCTTTTGCTATCGTTTTTGAAGTGACTATTGGTCCGAAAACCAAGAGCGTGATGACGAAAAAACATATTATTTTTAATGTAGTTTTATGCATATGGACTCCTACGTATTGAACAGGATATTTCAAGTAATACATATAAATTTTTTGAATAACATAATATATAAAAATATTTATCTACTTTAATATTGAATGCAACAAAGGATTATTCGAAGGAATTCAGGTATAGAAACGTGCAAGAGTTCATCCTGGAGCTTGTTCGAAACAGAGTGCTTTTTGAGAGAATAGAGCGATATCAAAAAATAGAGCACGATATGAAACGCGGAAAAAATGTCAAAAAGTTCAGTCAAAAAGATGCCGTGAAGTATCTGAAGAGTTTGTAGCATGGA
>JAPKYG010000139.1 GCA_026394435.1 Methanobacteriota archaeon
GTAATCGTGCTAAAAAATAAAACACCGCTGCCGGTTGACGATGTCATACTTGATGACCAGGAGTTGTCGATAATACAGGTTGCTTCTGGTGGATAAAAACGCTCCCGTAGTGTAGCGGCCAATCATGAAGCCCTCTCGAGGCTTCGACTCGGGTTCAAATCCCGACGGGAGCATATTTTTACTTTTTCTCCTGTAAAAAACTGATACACATGAAATTTGATTATAAAAAAAGGAAGAAATTTTATTTCAGAATTTTCATCGATTCATCCATGAGAGCTTTATAATCAATAACCTTTATACACGTACTGGCTGTCGCTTCAGATACTATTTTCTTTGCAAGTGGTAATGTTTCTTTGGGAGCTAATAGCAAAATCGGTATGTGATGAATAACCCCGGGTGTTAAGAATTCTTTAAGAGATTTGGTCATAGTAGGGAGAGGAGACACTTTATGTAAATATCCTACAATAAGATCGACTTTGTCTGCTATCGATATAAATGCTATGTTTTTCCCGTGGTTATCAATATCATTTCCTATCGGCAGCGTTTTGTAACCCATGCATACGAGTTTCGTTAAAAACTCAGGGTCTGTTCCTTCCAAATAACCAACTGTTTTCATTCTTTTTTTCCTCCTTTATTTTATTGTTACCTTATTCGTTATCACCATGTAATAATTTAATTTTATTGCATTCCCAACAATTTCTCATCTTCAAATCGGGAATTGGGCAATCTAAACAGATTTCATCCATTGTATATAATAATGTGAAAAAATCATATTAATACCATTCGAATAAATAATCAGTCAATTGACCATATTATTTAAAATTATTTTAACTTTGTTTGATAACTTACTTATTATTTGTGCAAAAATACTTAACATGATTCACTATTCTACCATACAGCCTATGGATGAGTTAGATCAAAAAATCCTGGAAGCACTCAATGAGAATGCCCGTACGAGTTATCGTGAGATGGCAAGAAAATTGAAGGTATCCTTATCGACAATATCGAACAGAATCAGGAAACTCGAAGATGAAGGAGTAATTGAGCGATATATTCCGGTCATCAACCAAGAAAAACTCGGTTATGCGCTGACTGCGATCATAAATATGAAAATATCTCGTGGGAAACTTATCGAAGTGCAAGAAAAAATATCAAAGGATAAACACGTAAGCGCAGTGTACGACATTACCGGAGACTGGGATTCATTAATCATTGCACATTTTAAAGATAGAAGGGACCTCAATGGATTCATCAAAGGTGTTCTTTCCATGGAGTATGTAGAACGGACAAACACGCAGATTGTGCTGAATATTGTAAAAGATGAAAAAAGAGGTGTCTTTTAATCATCTTGGTACGCTGTCTCACCATGTAACGCTTCATCAAGTTTCGACTCTTCTTGAAAAGACACTCGAACAGGGGTTATTTTGTTAATAATCCAGAACATCACATAGGTAAATACAAACGCCCAGATGCACACAATGACTACCGCTACTACCTGGACGCCGAAGAACCTGACTCCTCCTGAAAGAAGTCCATTTGCTCCTGCGGCATTCACCGCAGTCGTCGCAAATATCCCTAAAAAAATCGTCCCTATAATACCTCCGACTCCATGAACGCCCCAGACATCAAGTGCATCGTCCCAGTTCTTTTTGTTTTTATACCAGATTGCCATATAGCAGATAATACCTGCCATCATTCCTATGAGCATCGCACTTGCAGGAGTGACATATCCCGCGCACGGCGTAATGGTTGCAAGACCTGCAATCGACCCGGTCAGAAGACCAAGGAATTTTGGTTTCTTTTCAAAGACCCATGCTAAAATAAGCCAGGTGAACGCAGCAACAGATGCTGCAAGGTCAGTATTTAAAAACGCAACGACCGTGACTGAGTTCACACTCAGTTCACTACCTGCATTAAAACCATACCACCCAAACCACAGAAGACCGGTTCCAATTGCGACAAGGGGAAGGCTATGGGGAATCTCTTTCTTTTTTGCTTTCCGTTTACCCAGAAAGAACACTGATGCTAACGCAGCCATTCCTGCTGATGCATGAACAACGATACCTCCTGCGAAATCTTTCACGCCCCATTGGGCAAGGATTCCTCCACCCCAGACCATATGAACAAACGGAAAATACACAAGGAACAACCATGCGACAATAAATATGAGATACGCTTTGAATCGAACACGATTGGTAAACGCACCAGTAATCAAAGCAGGGGTAATAATCGCAAACATCATTTGGTACACGATAAACACATACAACGGGATACTTGGATTACCAGAAAAGACAGTATTGGGTGTCACTCCCATTAGAAATGCATTATCAAGATTTCCAATGATTCCTCCTGCACCACCACTGAAACAGAGCGAATACCCAACAGCGAACCAAATAATATCGACAATAGCCATTGATACGAAACTTTGTATCATGATTGCTAAGACATTTTTCCTTCCGACCAATCCCCCATAAAAAAATGCCAAACCAGGTGTCATTAACATCACGAGGCTGGTCGCCACCAACATAAAACCAATATTTCCTGTATCAAACATTCCATTCACCCTTTTTTATTTCTCTCGTAATTTTTTAAAATTATTCTCAGACTACGGTTGAACATCTCTTTTTTCTTTATAAATATTTATCAATATTTAATTATCATTCAATATGAAGCAGAAATAATATTTAATATGAATATCTCAGATTATTCTTCTAAAAACCATTTGTTTCTTACCAAAACATATGCATTAAAATCTTCCTTGCTTTGTAAAAAATAAAATGAACGGAAAAAAGAAGCCACACGAAATGAGATGGGGAAAAAACCAATAACTCCCTCTACGATTCCATCCTACTGATCTTTGCAAACCCTGAAAAAAGAACCTAAAATTATTAAATGAAAGCACTGCTCAA
>JAPKYG010000219.1 GCA_026394435.1 Methanobacteriota archaeon
GGTCTCGACGTAGTCTTTCAATGCTTGTTGGGCTTGTGTTGGCCGTCGTTGTGTAATAAAATAACATTGCCGATCGCAGATTCCGCAGAGATTACAAGAATTTACAATGTCGATGAGTGTTTCCGTTGGTTCGACTTCGTTTTCTGCCAATGCTCTCGCAAGCTCCATTCGTCCCTCCGGCCAATATGCGACAAATCCGTGTTTTTTACCGGCCGGGCACACGCCAGTCCCAAGAAAATCTACCTTACACATCCCACAATGGGGTTCTTTTTTCGTTGTTTCTAATACGTCGGATAGCTTCATATTCTCCCCCGAGAATGATTTTCAATCAAGGCTGAAAGCCTCGTCCCTCTTAAATGTTTTCCATGATTTTTATTACAAATCACTTTTTTCACAAAGATTTCATTGTTTTTAAAGTTGACAAAAGAAGTATTCACTTTTTTTTTAATTGCATGAAAAATTTATTGAACACCATACGATATCGTCCTGAGTAATTGATATCTTCGAAAAGGCGAGGGTTATGAAACGAAAAATGCTTTGTATTGGGTCGGTTGTTGTGATGATTCTTGCGGGAGCCATGTTTTCTGGGTGCGTGCAGGAACAAAAACCAGCTGGAAAAACTTCTGAGGAGTTGGCTGTTGATATCGTTTCGCTTCTGAAGGATAAAAACTATACCGGTGTCTATAGTTATTTCAACAGCTCAATTACTACAAAAATTACTGTTGAACAGTTTCAAAATATCTGGGAGCAGCAAATTATTATTCCTAATGGGAATTTGACAAAAATTGTAAAGACTAGGTTAACGATTGAATCCGGGTATTCGATAGTCTATGTAACCAGTAATTTCACAAAACAAAATGTTCTTGATGTTAAAATAATTTTTAATGCTCAGAATAAAGTCATTAGTTTAACGGTTAATCCTCCACAGACGGAATATCAGTATGCACCTCCGTCTTATGTAAATCTGAGTGCGTTTACTGAGATGAATATATCTGTTGGTTCTGGGCAATGGAAACTACCTGGGACATTATCGATTCCGAAAGGAGCAGGTCCGTTTCCTGCTGTTGTTCTTGTACATGGCTCTGGTCCGAATGATCGGGATGAAAGTGTTGGTCCGAATAAACCATTTAAGGATATTGCCGGGGGTCTTGCTTCAAAGGGTATTGTGGTATTGCGATATGAGAAACGGACGAAGCAATATCCTCAGGAGTCTGCAGCAATTCAAAATTTCACGGTGCAGGATGAAACCATTGCAGATGCATTGGCTGCGGTGAATGTGTTGGATGCATCATCTGCTGTGAATCATTCAAAGATCTTTGTTCTTGGGCATAGTCTCGGTGGAATGTTAGCTCCGCGTATTGGAGTACAGGATCATCGAATCGCCGGGGTAATCATCTTGGCTGGACCGACCCGTCATCTTGAGGATCTTATATTGGAACAGTCACGGTATCTTGCGAATATAAGTGGAATAAATCAATCTGAACAGATTGCATCGCTTGAGAAACTTGTGATGAAAGTGAAGATGTTGAATATCAGCCTGGGTGAAGATGTCCTTGGCGCCCCGAAAGCATATTGGGCGGATCTCGCAACATATGATCCGGTAGTAACAGCACAGTCATTGCATATTCCTCTATTGATCTTGCAAGGGATACGGGATTATCAAGTCACGATGACAGATTTTGCTCGATGGAATGAAACTTTTTTTGGGAACGTGTCTGTTACATTGAAAACCTATCCGACGTTGAACCATTTATTCATTACTGGAACTGGTGTACCGACAAATGCTGAGTATTTGGTTGAGGGGCATGTCGCTGAAGAGGTTGTTGCAGATATTGCGGCATGGATAAAGAATCGGTAATACACTACGACCTTCCTCATTCTTTTTCTTTTTTCCGGTAGGGTGATAAGGATGATATTTGTTTATGAATCCAGACAACTAGAGGATACGTTTGCATGGCCATGGAAATAAAAGATGAATCATCTGAAATTTATACTGCAGTAAGTTTATTGTTAGCGGAAAAACGTACATCGCTTTCTGTTCTTCGTACAGCTATTGCACTTTTTACCGTCCCGACCTCTGTGTTTACGATTCTTGTTGCAACCTCGCGATACTATGATCTGAATGCCTCTTTGTATTTCGCGGTTCCGTTGTTTCTGCTGTGCTCCTTTCTCATTTTCTTTGGTCTGTATCTTGTTATTCGATCGTTACGACGTCTTCATGATATTGATTGTAAAATCCAGGAAATGAAAGAAAAAGATACATGCTTACGAGATATTATTGAGTCTGCCTAACTGAGACGGTGAAGTAATATTTTTTTTACAAAGAAGACGGAAATGTTTAGATAACGTTGGTTGGTTATAGGAGTGGGTGGAATTTATGCAAAAACCTCAGACGACAGTTTCCGATGTTTTGATGAGTGAGCTTGAAAAATGGAATATTACTCTTGTGTTTGGCATCCCCGGGACGTCCTCCCTTGGTTTGGTTGAGGCACTCCGTACAAATAAAAAAATGCGGTACATCGTTGTTCGCCATGAGGAAAATGCAGCGATGGCTGCGTCTGCGTATCATAAGCTCACCGGGAGGATTGCTGTGTGTTTGACGATTGCTGGTCCTGGCGCAAGCAATCTTGCAACAGGCTTGTATGATGCAAAAGAAGACAGTGCTTCGGTGCTTTCGATTAACGGGCAGGTCGCTGGTCAATATATCGGTGACGGGAGTTTTCAGGAGATTGACCAGGATGCATTTTTCAGGCCTATCACAGTCTATAACAACACGATTTATGATAAAACACAGTCGTTGAAGATTCTGACGCAGGCGTTACGACACGCAATTGTACAACGTGGGGTCGCGCAGATTTCTGTTCCGAATGATGTTCAGAAAGCATTCTTGGATGGAAATAGTTGTGAGCGGGAGACGTGTCTTACGAATTTTGATATCTTACCTGATGAAAAAGAAATACAAAACGCGGTCGCGTTGATTGATGAATCGAAAAAACCAGTGATTATCGCAGGTTGGGGTGCGTTTGGGAACGGGGAGTGGCTTCTTCGATTTGCGGAGAAGATTAAAGCACCGATTGTGACGACGTTTCGTGCGAAAGGGATTCTTCCCGACGAGAACAAATGGCTTTTAGGGATTCTCGGTAACGTGGGTTCTCCGTATACCCGCAAGGTAGTCACTGATGCTGACTTGTTGATTACACTTGGTGTTGGTTTTTCCAAACAGACGCATGTACCAACAAATAAATCGTTGGTTCAGGTTGAAATCGATCCGTTAAAAATTGGTAAAATCCCTTTTTCGATCGCCTTATGGGGGAATGTCGCACTTGTTCTGCCGAAGCTCGTCGAGGCTGTCCAAGTGAAAAAGAATGATTCAGTGTTGCTAGAGATAACCGAGATGAAAAAGAAATGGTTTGAGCAGCTGGAGAAAGAGGCAGATCCAAATGCAACTCCCCTGCGGCCTCCGTTTATCATGAAGGTTCTTTCGGGCATCCTTCCTGATGATGCTATTATTTCTATTGATGTTGGGGAGAATGGCTGGTGGTTTGGTCGTAATTTTATGATGAAACATCAGCGTTTTGTCATGTCAGGATACCTTGGTTCCATGGGGTTTGGGCTGCCTGGTGCTCTTGCTGCGAAACTTGCGTTTCCCAATAATACGGTGGTGTGCATCACGGGTGATGGTGGTTTTTCTATGGCGATGGCTGATTTTGTCACCGCGGTAAAGTATGATTTACCAATGGTCGTGGTGGTGTTGAATAATAAACAGCTTGCGATGATCCAGGTAGAACAAAAAACAGAGGGGTATCAGAATTTTGGTACAGATCTGTTAAATCCTGATTTTTCAAGTTATGCAGATGCTTGTGGTGGTGTGGGACTCAGAGTATCAAAGCCAGAGGATTTCCAAAAGGTTGTGAAGCAGGCTCTTGAGATGAAAAAACCAGTTCTTATTGATGTCGCGACTGATCCGAAACGATTCTAATTTTGTTTAAATCTGATTCCGATGGTTCAGTAATCGTGAGGCGTTGATTTTCCTTATTCACCAACTGGTACGATGAGAAGCGGTGTGTATCCCTCGGTGAGTTTCAGCAAGGACGACAATGCCGTATTGTCTGTTGGGAGTACGATGTTGCTCTTGAATCCCAATGCAGCTGCTTCGAGCATGATGTTTTGGGCTGCTGCTCCTGCTTCGAAGTACCAGAACGGAAGGTATTGTTCACCGGCGTTTTTTGTCTTATTCCAGTTCAATACCGTGATAATGGAAAGGGGAGCAGAGGAAAGAGATGGGAGTGATGATGCGGCTGCGAGAGATGCTCGGTTGTCCCCGTTTCTTATTTTTTGGAGGTAGGTTACGACGGGCAGTCCGATGAAGTCAGCAGAATAATCACTAAACATCGTTAAAAGGTTCGGCTGGTATTTATAGACGCCCGAGGCGGTGACCGCGTAGAGTTCAAGTGGGTAATAGGCGTGAGCGCTCGGGACGGTTCGATGTCGTTTGACTTGGTTAAGGTCTTGGTTGCTTTTGTCAAGATAGTAGGAAAATCCGTAGGATGACCAGATAAGTTGGCTCAGTTCCTGCCGGGTGATGGTGCCTTGGAAGTTGGTTGTTTGTGTTCGTTGTTGAAGTGCGGTGGTAAGGTTCATTGGTGTTTCTATGACTTTGGGGAGCAGTGAGAACCACAGCGGTCCATATTTGAAGTTATACGGCTGGAGAGGGTATCCGAGTGGCATGATGATAAGGCCTGTTTGATCTTCCGGGATGCCCATTCTATCAATTGCTGGGGGGAGCCCTCCGGTGACGACGGTTCCGAGGTTGAGTGCGTCGACGGTAAATGCTATGTTCTGGCAGATTTCTCCTATTTCGGCTGCGGCATTGTTAGGGGTTGTTAACGTTGTGTTATAGCAGAGACCAAGGACAAGGGGTGCGCCTGGGTATTGGTAACCAACTCTATCTCGCCAGTCTCCCGGCTTATAGAATTGGAGTGAATGGTTTACGGGGTTGTAGGTGTAAGCTGCGTCTTCTTTCAGGACGTAAATAACGCTTGCATAAGTACCGTTGATGCCTGCGATGGTGCGGTTTCCATCTTGTCTGTATCCAGCTGCGTTCCAAAGAATGGTTGCGAGTTGTTCATCGGTGATTGTTTCGTTATTGAATTCTCGTATCGACATTCTCCGGAAGATGGTTTGTTCCAGGTTCATGTCAATGGTCTGTGGTGGTGGTAATTCGTATGTTGCTTTTGTTGCTGGGGTGAGTGCTAGGCTGCAAAAAAAGGCGAGGATCTCTATGGTGATTATTTGGTTTATAAAATGTTTTTTCTTCATAATGCTCTAGGTTTTATATTCTTGAGTTGAATATAAATTTTTGCATTAAAAGCAATCAAATAAGATAAAGAGACGAAAATCAAGCATATTAAGGGTCGTGTCATGAATGATTTTCTCCGTAACAATTCCAGATATTCATGCTGTGTTATATCATGAGTCCTTCTGCTTTCAGTACAATTCCGGAAACAAAGAGAAATGCTTTGCGATTGTTTATGGGAGGTATGTTTATGGTAATTCCAGTAAACCAACTTAGGTTTACACCATACGCTTCTGCACCTACTTTTACTCTTTGAAATCCATTGAATCCTAAACAAGATATTGTTCCATTTTGCAGAGATATTGCTCCAGTTGGCGTGAGTATTTTAATTGGGATCAAATCTGTTAAATAACATTGTAAGTACCAGCAATGGTTGGTCCTGGTGTCTCCGTTGTTATTTCTGGTCAGGCAATTATCACAGGGTCTAGGCGTTCTGTTCAAAACGGTGTTGTTTCGATCGAGATACCCACTATCGGTGATAGCTGGAGTACCACAACCGATTCCCGTGCGGGAGGCAACGATGGTATTTGAAAATCGTATGCTGTAGCTAAGTAAGCTTTTCCTTTTGGGATGAGTTCCGATGAGAATCTGATTTTTCAATAATTATATAAAATGACAATGGAGTGAAAGTCATAGCGAGTTGCAATCAATTACAAGGAGGACGTGGACGGAGAGATATGTTGTTAGGAGGTGGGAATTAGTGACAAAGAGTTGTATCCTATTTTAAAAAGGGAAAAAAAGAGAGAGGGCCTACACCATTTCCCCGATCTCTATTTCCTGAGTTTCATTGATAAAGATATTATTAATTTCCCCTGACATATCATCTTGGGTGATGATTCCGTTCGAACCATTAGATTGGTTATTTTGGGCTACCGGCTGATTTAAAACCCGGTAAGAGACTGTCGCGGACACAACGATAAGCAGAAGGAACAATACCGCAAGAATTTTTTTATTCATCATCTATCACAGTCTCCTTAACTAAGGTGATTCTCCACGACCGTTTCCATTCCCGTGGTGTTTCAGGTCATCCATGGATTCTTTGGCATGGATTTTGTTTCGTATTCGTTCTTCCTTTAATTCAGAGAACATCTCGTGTTGTCGTTCATGGTTCATCTGATTCATTGTTTTACTGAGTTGGAATCGAAGCTGATCTAGGGTTATGTTTCCATTTAGGTAGTCATGTAGTAATGACATATTGGCTTCTCCGATGATGCCAAATAACCGATACACTTGGTTGCTGTTGAACTGTCGGATCCTGTTTTGAATTCTCCGTGTATAATTCTGCAGCTCGTCCCCTACAAGTTCTCGGACTCTTTCCCTGATCTCTCTAAGGGTGACATCATCTAGTAACGCATGGAGGCTTTCTTTGAATAACTTGGTTGCATTGCGTGCTTCCTGTTTTAGCGCAACGAAGCGTGCAACGGAATCATTTGCGCTGGCATTTATTGCTTCGACATCCTCTAAGACCGCTTTCAAATCTGCAAGCAGGGATTCCAGCTCGGTGGTATTAAACTCCAATGATTTCAACACTGCGATGGTCATTTCGCCTTTCAGTATGTTTTTAATGATCGCTTTTTCAAGCTGCAAAAGACGTATCTCTGCGCCCAAGGTGGCGTTCATGATTTGTATTTCGTCTTCTGTTTCGTTTTCAAAGGCATCATCTGTTTCATTTACACTATCATCTGTTTCATTTTCATTATTGTCATCAGAGGACCCTGTTTCGTTGTCATTCCCTGAATTATCGTGGGGGTTTTGGTCGTTATCCGGGTGATCTCCAGCTTCTTCGGCAAATGTTAATGACGAAATCGATATCATTAACATCGGCACCAGTAATAGACTTAATATTTTTCTCATATGATTCAACACCTTTTTTTGTTTCAGCCCATGTCATCATAGGCCTTTAACAGCCTATTGGTTGAAACAGCATATTAAATTTCACCGGAAAACAGCGGAACATACTGGAACAAAGACCACAAAAAATGGTGCTACGGTTTTTTCAGCCGGATTAAATTCGACATCCCTATCTGTTCCTTCTCGATAAGCCCTTTCATCTCCAAACCATGGATATTGCGTGACACCGCTGCCTTCGGAATGTCTAGTTCCTTTTGGATCTCCGTCTGGGTTAAAGGTCGTTTCCGCTCCCTTAACAATGTTATAATCTCTTTTTGACGTTTGTTTAGCCCTTTCAAATCGCTGGCTGGCGCATCCTCTTTTGGAATAGTATTGGTAATATTCTTTTTTCTTTTCTTCAGATAAAAAACCATGAGAAGTATCAATAGAATCACGATGATTATGATTAAAAAGAGGGACACCGCATCTTTTTCAGATATGCCGGTATCACCAACCAGTTTTTCAATCTGATATTGTACAATTAACGTAAACGTTTCATTCTCCCCGACCCCGCTTACTACTAAACGCCCCTCATGTTCTTCAATACGAAGAAAACCGGATGATTTGATATAATTGATAGAGGCGCCTTTTGGTAATAAAAGCTCATAAATGAAATCAGAGAAAACCGTATCCTTTGTGATATTCAGTATCCAGTTACCCTGTTTTTTTATGGTATACATCGGGGTGTTATTGATCAATAAATCCGGGTAATTCGTCACACCTTGGAGGGTGACAAAACCAGATGAATCAACATCAATGGAAATATCTGCGTAAAAATCATCAGCGCCATAAGATGGTACCCATACCATCATCAAAAAAAGAAGCAGAAAACAACCGAAACACCATCGATAGTTAGTCCGTTTCAATCCCATCAGAATTCCCTCAGACGCTCAAGGGAGAATATACTACCACCTACTTGAAGATATTCTCAAGTGCCCTACTCTTTTTCTTCATGCGATTTTTTTTTTTAATGAAAACAATATCTACTCATGGTTATGCAATCAAAAGGCTATGATGTGGTTCTCCTGTTGGGATGATTTCTGATTAGAGCCTGATATTGTTGTAATCATATCGCGGCTATAATGATTGAACAGCGAAAAAGAACATAATGAAATCATTCACGTTTTTTTTTTGTTTTGTTTTTCTGAATGTTACCTGTGGTTCTACTACATTTACTGAATCATAGGGGATGATGCCGATTTTCTTTTCTTCGGTTCGTATTTCTTCTATTATTTTGAACAGTTTTTCATGGAGTTCTGCTCTGCGATGTGCTTGTTTGTATGTTAATCCTCTTGTTTCCATTAACTCGAGTTCAAATTTCTCATGTCCCTGCAAGATTCTTTCTCTTCGTAGTGGGTTGTCATAGACGTCTTTTCGTATCCAGATTTCATTTTCTGGGATTTTATGGCGGAGATTTTCCGGGAGTTCGTTTTGCGGGACTAATCCATGGAGTGCGATGTACTCACCCATGACGGATCGCGGTTTTACTTTTACGAAAAATGGTAAGATTTCTCTCCCGCGACCGTAGGGATCGTAATCTGATTGTTTGATTTTTTGTTTTGTGTGTTTTTTTCTTTCTAGGGGGTTATCTTTTTCTGTCATCTCTACACCGGTAAGGAGCATTCGTCTCTATAAATTTTTTTTCTCTGGAGAGTATAGTCCTTAGAATACTAATATTCATTGTCTTGAAGGAATATTTACCAGAAAATAATCATTAAGCTATGATTGGATGTTATTGTTCATATGGCGAAAAAATAGACGAAAATTACAATTTATAATGAGATATTGGAAGCAGTACCAGGCAGTAAGTTTAATGTTCTGCCACATAGCAAAGTGACCATGGTTTTTCTTCTGTTGAAAGGTTCCTTTTATTTTCTAAAAATGACACTGCTGATACAAAAGTTCTTTGTATCCTCCTGGATGTCCTGTTACCGTGGAAAAGGAATTAGCTGAAGAAGTCAAAGAGTTGAACAAACGGATCAGCGAGCTAGAAAAAATGCTGTCCCTGCTCATGAAACCTTTGAGTGATGTTCGGAAGACGACGGAAAGTTACCTGAAACTTGCTGGTCTTCTCCTTGATCATGGGGGGCTGACCCCTGATTTTATTTTACCTGAGTTAAAGGATCCTATTTCGCAAGATATTGTTCGAGTGCTTCTGGAACGACCTGAACAGAATGTTTCTCAGATTACAGACCTGGTGAAAAGTAAGCGGGGGACCGCATCACGGCGGATCATCCGTGAGAAACTTTCTTATCTTGAGGAAAAAAATATTATCCAGAAACAGCAGCGTGGTTCCCGATATGTGTACAGTCTGACCGTCGATGTGATCAAAAAGTGGACACAACTGCTCGGTTTGAATATATAGAATGACCACCGTATGGGTGTTTAAAGAAAAAATGGAGGAATATGACTATGAATAACCACGAAGGAATGCCAGACCCTGAGAAAATAAAGGAAATATTAGATGTTGTCTCAGAGAAAATACCTGGGTTATTGAAACAACTCAGTGAACTATTGTATGGTCCGAAGAGCGCAAAGCAATACGCGGAGGCTGCCGCGATCTTCTACAAGGAGCTGAAGAGTGCGGGGATGACCGATGAGCAGGCGTTTGAGCTGACCCAGCAATATATGTCGACACTGAACCTCGGGAACCTCATGGGACGAGCGATGAAGCACGACCATGAGTAAACCATTTCGTTCGAGAAAGAAACTATGACTGAAACAAGAGAAGCAACGAGGAATCCTGTAAAGATCCTTGGAATCCTCATTCCCTTGCTTCCTTCTTTGATCCTGCGGTTTGCCGGGGAGTTCATCCGTTTTAAATCCAGGGCACAGAAAGCGGGTCGTATCTTTCAAGACGAGCTGTTGCGGCAGGGACTTGATAAGACAACTGCTGAGCGGCTTACTGCGTTTTACCTGGAAGGAAGCGACCCGTTCAAACTCCTTCAAGCGCTACGGTAAACCTTTTTTCCCTTTTTTTATATAATGCTTTTGTTTTGATTCGTGTAATTGATAATCCCAAGGCTAGGATTAGAATTTTAAGGAGGAAATGAGAAGAAAAAGAAAGAGACGTATCTCGAAGATCTGCTCATATATGTTCTAGCTTTCCTGCGAACTCATCAAGCTTTCCTTCCCAGCCCTTCATAAGGCCGTTCCCGGTTTGAACACCATCTCCTTCAACGTGAAATTCTACACCCGCCACCTTCACCATCTTCTTCTTAGAAAGAAGTTTCTCCATCTTGTCAAGACGGTTCTTCTTCATTCCGTAGGTGTTGATGATGCCATATTTTTTTCCTTCCATCCCCTTGAGCTTCTTCATGAACTTCCTCATGTTTTTCTGGAGGTTCATTACCTCCGTTGGAGCGGAAAACACATATACGTCTGCTTCGGGCATGGCAGCAGGGTCCGCTTCGTCAGTCTTGAAAAGCTGCGTTTCTCCTTTTTTCTCCTTCAGCTTTCCCGCTAGATAATCAACAAGTTTCTTTCCATTCCCGAATCTTGACCAATGCACAATAACATACTTCATCAACTCACCGAAAGGAGATTTAGGTTCTCGTATAAAAAGATAGTAGAGCGATTCTACATATTTAAAACACCTCTGGGGAATTATTATTGGAGAAAGGGGTTGACAATAAATTGTCCGGAAGCAATTCCTACTGAATTTTTTATAAAGAAATTTTCGAACATATTTCTGATTAGAGTCTGATTTTACTATATTCATGGATTTTGATTAGTGTCATTAGAGAACGATAATTATTTATACTAATAATTACCATAATAGTAATTATGAATAGATATACGAAAATGTATGGATGGTTATACACCACATTTGGAACGACCACGTTTACCATTGATGACTTCCGGATTATGTTTCCTAGCAACCAACCAACAAAAACAATTCATGATTTAATCAAATTACACTTCATGAAACGCATCCGCCATGGAACCTACCAAATAATACGACCAGAAGAATACGTCTGCACAATCGTCTCAGAAAACATCAGCCAAGAAAAAATCATGACAAATGCCGAAAAACCGTATGCTTATTGCGAAAGCACTGCAGTCACTATGTGGACCGATGGGTACTACTGGACTGATTTTACAAAGGGTTTCAGACCCATCCACATTCAGGTTGAAAATAAGGCAGTATCTTACTGGATGGATTTTTTTAGACACTATGATGCTGAGTTTGTTATAGCTGGAGAACATAAAACATTGTTCGGCATCACCTATGTTATTCACCCTGTTGATAAAATCATCGTTGAAAAAAAGGATGGAGATTCTGTTATTTCTTTACATGAAACAATACAATTTTGTAAAAAAAACACATTGTTATACAAACCCGCGATGGAGTTTTTAGATAAAAAATATCATCTCGGTTTGTTTTCTGATTATGAGTCGGTGGCATCATGAAACCTGATTTTTCTGCACGGGAAAAAATATGTTTTGATGTCTTTAATTCCCTTGAGAAGAACGAATCGTACGTCGTGATTGGTGGCTATGCAGTATCATCATATGGATTTCCTCGTTTCTCTATTGATTTGGATTTTGTAATACCGGAGACTAGCCTATCGTTTTTTCATCAATTCATGTCTCAGGAAGGATTTTCGAAAAGCAAAGAAAAATCTGATCTTGCATATTCTGGTAAATTTGAACGATATGAAAAAGACCTTGTGAGCATCGATCTTCTTATCAATACGGTTGAATCAAGACAGACCGGATATTCATATCCGTTTTCATATGTTTATTCGAATTCTGAGATACGTCAGGTCAGCGGCTGGGATCCTTTACATAAAGCACGGGTAAAGGTTGCAACACGAGAGATGTTGATTGCCTTAAAGATACACTCTCTGCGTGATGCTGATAAACGAGATATCATCATGTTGTGTTATCAGATGCCGGATGTGTCAGCTCTTGTCAAACACCTTAGAAACGGACCGAAGAATATGCTCCTAGAACACATACGCGAACTAAAATCTGTTCTCGACGATCAACATCTGAAGGATTCGCTGAAAGGTGTGTATTCCGTCGATGACCGAGTGTTTAAAAAGACGATAAAAAATTGTCAGCGTGTTCTTGAAGAACTCATTTCTAAATTATAGTAATCAATAACCTATGATTGGGGTTTCTCCTGTAAAAAAGAAAATTGAGGCATACAAAAACATATATTTTTAGGTTCCTTAAAGCATCTACTTCAACCAAACAGAAGGTTCAAATCGCCATTCAACAACATCATTATCAGTGAGAAAATAATTGCTACAGCCGACATCTGCAAATTGATTATTGACATAATACTGCCAAAATCTCCCATTGTCTCCATTTTCGATATCATGTATTCCCGTAATGAAAAATGAGTGGTATCCTTTCCAATATTCTTTCTGTACAGAAAAATTATAATAGGCAGCACATTCAAATAAAAAACTTGCAACAGTAACATTTGTTGTATTTCTATGGGTGTATTCAATTGACCACTGAGGCGAAGAGATTTTCATGCTGACGTTTTTAATATATCCATCGGCATCTTTTTTTCCTTTAGAGATCGAGGTCGAAAGAAACGTAGATTGCGAAAGAAAAATGACCGCGAAGAGTAAGGTAAGGACAATTAACACATAAACGATGATCGTTTGTTTCTGTGTTATACTCCTTGTTATGCAATCACCTTCAAGGTAGGATATGTAAATGAGGAAAACAATTCAAGAGGGTGACTTCTTTTTCATCAACATCATAGATGCTCATAAGAGTACCATGCGCGTACGCATATCCATATATTTGTATGGTTGTTTTTTTCAGAAATGCTCTTGTGTTTAATCTCCATGTAAATGGACGTTCAACATCGGTATGGTACAACTCACCGTCAAGGTAAAACTCCACCTTCTGCACAGCATCAGATGTTTGTACTTCAATGTCAATATGTCCTAGGATAAAAATACCTTGATAAGGGAGACTTGTTTGTTTATTCCACCAATAAAGTGCGTTGTCAACGGGTTTAGTTATCTCCACGGATTTTTTAATATGTATCGTTATTTTTTCTGATCGCACATATCCTTCTTTTTCTGCATATACCAGAAAATCACCTGGTATAGTTCTCTGTAGAGTGACATCTCCGTGATCATCGGTTGTGTAGCTGGTTGAACCTACCCAGACTGTCGCATTTCCAACAGGAGCAGATGTTTCATTTCCTACATGCGCATGAAATTCTTCAGAGGCATTCACCTGTTGTTTATCTACGGTGATTTGTAACGCATGGGCGTACCAATTCTCAAGATACCCAAATAAAATCGTATGGTTATTTTCTGTCAGTTGATAATGGCCCGCGTCAATCATTGGGAGGGAGTAGTCAACCCAGTAGTGCCACCAGTCGGAATCATTCGCTATTGTTCTTATATAAAAAGCATCCCAACTTGGATAGTACATAACATAGTACGAGAAGTGTTCTTGTTTTGATGCTTCATCAAGAGCACCGAGTACCGTTGGATAGGGAATATAATAGTCTTGCATGTGTCCGGAGCTTTCATTGAACGCATGTATCGTTGAGTTATCACAACTGACGGTGCCATTAAAGACAGTCGTATTTTTTCCTTCTATTCGTATGATACCAGTCCATTCAGTTGTACTGTTCGTCGTATCCGTCCCATTGTCATCATTTGTATCGGTGTGATATATTGTTATGGGGTATGGTTTTCCAAGGAGCGCGGGAAGAACATAGGACGTCATCCACTCAGAGTTCATGTTGTGGTTACTATCCCAATTGAATCCACCATCATTTCGTTGTAAGCTTAAAAGAAAATCGATCGGGGAGTTCCCATTTTTTCTCCAAGTGTCATCAGTTGGATCTTGACCTACAGCAGTAAGAGCACATGTTGCCCATGCAGTTGAAGCAGCGTTTGCTGTTCCCCAGGACTGGAATCCTCCATTTGCTGCTTGGGTTGTTTTGAGAAACGATACAGCATTGGTTATCGAATCTGAGTTTTGGTCTTCTCCTGCTGCAACAAGCGCCATAATAGCAGCTGCTGTTGCGTCCACGTCACCCCATCCACCGTTTTCCTCTTGTTGGGTGTGAATATATGTTCGTTCATGTTGTATGATGGTTGATTGTTGGTCGACGCCGCAAGCGATCAATGCGAGAATCCCAAAGAAATCATCGTAGAGTATCGCCTGGTTTCCGATTTGTGTACCATCGTAGAAGTTTTCTATGGTTGTCACAAGGTCTTTTCCTGTGAATGTTCTTGGGTTTTCGTTGCATGCGGCAATTGCGAGAGCGTGTCGCTCCCAATCTGTCGCTATGTTCTCATCCAGGGTGTTGATGCTCTGTTGTAGGTATTCAACGAGATTCCCGTATTCATGAGGATCTTGTTCTGCTGCGGTGAGTGCCATGACGGCCCATGCAGATACGGTAACGTCACCGATACTTCCGTCGGTTGTTTGTTGTTGTCTGAGGTACTGTAGTGCTTCTGTTATGACCAGGTCTGTCGGTTGATAGGGATAGTCTCCTTGTGGGTCTGCCAAGACCGACGGGGATAGTTTCGTTGGTATGATGATGACGGGGATGCTTATCATTATAATCAAAATGGTTGCGGTTAATTTTTTCATGGTTTTACTCCCTTTGATGATGGATATCGTAGGGAAACCTATAAAGCTAACAAAATTGATTACGATTGTTATCAAAATGGGTAATAACAAGATTTTCAAAGCGTTAAGCAGTAGCACGCGGATACAGATCATGAAAGCGCTTATCGGCAGGGAACTACATGTCTCCGGTTTAGCACGGGAACTAGGAATCTCGGTTCCTGTTATTTCACGACATGTGAAGCTGCTTGAGGACGCAGGTTTACTTCAGAAACGGGTTGTTGGGAACGTCTATTTACTTTCTTCAACGATTGGGAGTTTGGAGGAAGTGCTCACACCATTTATTGACGAATCAACAATTACTATAAAAAAACAAAATAGTCTCTTTGATGCGTTGAAACAAATCCCGGGCATTGAGATTCAAAAAGTAGGGGATACTCAATATATCACGTCCATAAATGGGGAACGTGGGTATTACATCTACGAGGTTGATGGGATTCCGCCGACGATACCTATTGATAAATATAAACCAACGAAGAACGTGACGCTCCATTTAAAAAAAATTGTTCCTGTGGATAAGAAAAAAATTACGATACACGTCCAACAGAACAAGAAATGAAATTACTGAATAATCAATGATCTATGATGTGATTTTCCGGTTGTTTTTCTCGAAGAGAAGTTGTTGTCTCATCATAAATACGTAATTGGATGTTCCAGGTATAATCCGGTGTTTTGATAAGGATTTACAGCGAATAATTTTTAACGCCGCCACCAATCCAATATAATCACGTATTTTTACGTAACGTATTTATACGTAATAATCATCTTTAAGAACATTTTAGAAAGGAGTTATTAATTTGTCAGGGCAATTATTCAGGATATACTCCGTAAAAATTGCTGTTATGTATCTGAGTATTTTAGAGAGCGATGATTAGGTGACATCTTGCATATAGTCCACCACAATTTTAATTATTTTTTGAACTACAGTATTACAATTCTTGAAAAAAATGTGATCTAAGATTTGAATTCCTTTGTTTCGAATAACATCGCTGATGAGGGCGTGGATAAAGGATTGTGTAGTAGAATCAACACCTTGAAAATCGAGGATCACTTCTTTTCCTTCTTCGAGAGCGGGTAGGATATCGTTGAGACGTATTTCCCTGGCTGCGTCTTTATTTTCCGCAAATTTTCCTGTTCGTGGGAACACCTTGATTGCATGTTTCATATGAATCTCGCCTGTTTGAATTTCTCCTTTCCTTTCTCTTTAATATCGAGCCTATAGACGCCGCGAATAAGGTCTAACAGCGAATCAAAACTTTGGGTTCGTTCCAATGACAAATCGATACCAACGACGGTTCCTTTCCAGTAAGGTAACTGTTCAACGAAAGAATGTTTATCGTCGAGGGGACTGGAAAACAATTTCGCTGGTTTAGTTTGTGGAGTCTTTAACAGTTTATACATTGTTGAGCCACTGTACAAGAGAAAGAAATCTCTGTTGATTTTCGCAATGGATTTGATGAAAAAGAGGCCTGCTCCAGCGTTTGACTCTGTCCCTCCAACGTTGCTTGTAAGTCCGGTGACTCCTGGTGTCAGGGCGAGTCGTATCGCTTCTGTATCAGTGTCCACGAGATGTGAACGTTGTATTGATTTGAGTATCCCATTGCCACGGTCAACCACGCCAATCGATACTCGGTTACTTTTCTTGAAGAATTGAGCACAGACGACGCCACCGATGGGTGAATCTGCATGTTCAAAAACATTTCGAACGAGTTCGCTGACAACGTATTTTATTGGGTCCGCCTGATTCGATGGTGTATGCAGCAATGGAATCATTTCCGTGATGAAATTTCCAAGTTGATCAGAATCATATATTTGGGTGAGAGGGATAAAACGTCCGGATGATTCATGAGCTTGGATGTGTCTTGTTTCCATGCTGAGCGCCTGCAGTAATCCCATTCGCTCAAGGTAGTGTTTACTCACTGCTTCTAAGGGTTCGGAATGGATTTTTCCGTGTTGTTGTTTTGCTTGGATGGCTAACGAATACGCCATGCAGAGAACAACGGGATGCAAGGACATCCAGTGTTTATTGAATGTTACTTCCAGAGTTTGACCGTCCTGTGTTTCTATTGATCGGAGAAAGGAATCGATGTTGCCGAGAAATGCACTATTCGGGAAATGGAGTTTCATAAGAGAAAAAGCCCCTCTGAGTTTATAAAGATTCGTATTTTACCGGGATTCCCGGTTAAAATGAGGGTAAGTTTTTTATACTTAAACAAAAAAATATATCTTTTTATGAATCTAAATATATATGTAAACGGGGGCAATTATTCACCTCCCCAAAAAAAGAAATACACATGAAAAGCTCCTGGCATTAAAAAGGGAAAATGAAAGTTTCAGCGACCTCTTTGAACGGCTCAGTAAAAACAATGTCGCGACCCTCCGAAAATTACGAGGATGCACTGAGTTTCAAAACAAGGAGCAGATGCTCAAAGACATTGAAAAGAAAAGAAACGAAAGGAGATACGGATAAGAACATGATCATTGTCGATACCGACGTCCTCATCGAGATCTTTGATAAAAAATCACTCAAAGGTGAGAGTGCCCTTGAGCAGATAGAACAATCTGGGGAACATATCGCAATAACGTCTGTGTCACTTCATGAGATTCTCTATGGCATCTATAAATATGGAAAACATAGAATTTCTGAAGTAGAAAAACTCGAAACAATTGAATATACCAGGGAAGATGCGATTCTTTCAGCGAAACTCGAGCTTGACGCCGAGAAAAAAGGATGCCAGCTCTCACGAACCGATTCGATGATTGCCGCTATTGCGTTAAATAAGAAAGCAACGCTTTTTACCTTTAATAAAAAACATTTTCAAGTAATCTCTAAGTTAGTGTTTTTCTAAAAAAAGCATATCGAAGAATAAGAGAGACTTACAATTTTTCTAAAGGGATAAATTCATCCTCGACAAGTATGGTATTCCAAATTTGATCATGCCTATTCATTAGACGACCCTATGACAGAGTCCTTTAACTATTTTGACGTTTTCTTTCATTCAATATAATTACGTATTTTTACGTAATGTATTTTTGCGTAATAATTAATCCGTCGTTAGAACAACTAAATAGCTATCATTACTCTAACAGCCATTTCCACACAGGTTTGACAATTATTTTTTTATTTCCTCGGGTAATCTCTTCTTCTTGGTCGAGCGTGAGGATAAGGCCGGTCTTTTGTTGTAACATTTGCATTGCTGCGAGTATTCCTTGTATTTCTCGTTCCTTGTTATTTTCATTCATTTCCCAGGTTACTTGAATTACTGATTGAATGGTTTTATTTTCAACAACAATGAAATCGCATTCATGTTTGTTTGAGAAATAAAACACATTCGTAAATTGTTTCTGCAATTCGTTATACACTATATTTTCAAGATACCACCCTTTATCCCTTGTAAGTCGGGTCGAGAGAACTTGAAGAAAACCAGTATCGATAAGGTACAATTTTTTATCATTTATCAATTGTTTTTTAATGCTGTGATCGAATTTTGTAATGGTGTGTACAAAATGGGTTTCTTCAAGGTACGAGATATACTTTTTTACTGTGTTGACGCTGCCGAGTTTAAGAATTTTTTTGATTTCGTTGTAGCTGAATTTATTTGAAAAATTATTCGTGAGGTATTGATAGACTTCTTTAAGGGTGGTAACGTTTTCAACGTGGTATCGGACTGCGATGTCTTTGATGATGATGTCTTCATAAATGTTCATAAGTAGTTCGAGGTCGTCGTGGATGAGGTATTCAGGCATTCCTCCTTTGGTAAGATACTCTTCGAAGAGTTTTTTAATTTTGACTCGGGATTCGGTTTGATAGAGTTTGTGTTTGTCTATGGTGAATTTTTTAAGGGTGAGGAATTCAGGAAAAGAAAATGGTTTGACCTTGATATCGATGTGTCGTCCGGTGAGTTTTGTTCCGAGTTCTTTACTGAGTAAGTGTGCACTTGAGCCGGTGATGTAGAATTTAAATCCTTGTTCGTAGAATCGTCTGATGAAGGTTTCAAAGTTTGGTATGTTTTGTATTTCATCTATGAAAAAGGTGGTGCATTCTCCGTACAGGTCGATGAGGCTTTCGTAGATGTCGTTGAAGTTACTTGCGTTGAAGTTGAAGAGTCGTTCGTCTTCGAAGTTAATGTAGTAGAAATTTTTATTGTGGTAATATTTTTCGATGATTTGTTTAAGGAGTGTGGATTTTCCACTTCTGCGTATACCTGTGATGACGATGACGTGTGGGAGGTTCTTTTTTTCTGTAATATCTTTGAGGACGGTTCTTTCAATTCCGTAGTCTTTTTTAAGGATGGTTTCTCGTTGTGAAACAAGGATCTGTTTGAGCTGTTCCTTTGAGAGCATAGGTGTCTAATGGTATTTTATATTTATAAATGTTTTCACTCATAGTGAACAAAAAATAGTTATTTTGTTCATTCATAGTGAACAATATATGTATGTGTAAAGCGAGGAGATCCAATACATAGAGTGAGAATTGGAAGAGTCTTGACAATAATCATATCTTAGAAAAAGAGACACCTACAAGAAGAATCTATGACCTATGATTGGATGTTATTGTTTATATGGAGAAAAAATAGGCGAAAATTACAATTTATGATTAGATATTGGAAGCAATACCTGGCAGTAAATTTAATGTTCTGCCACATAGTAAAGTGGATATAGGGTTTTTCTCCTGTTGATATACATATAAAAATATATATTTTTTACTTTCTCTCTTATCTCTTTGTATTCAGAAGCTAACAATTAAGCCATAAAAGAATATATTATTCAATATTGCGAATTTTGTTATTAAAGCAATGCAGAGTAATTCTTTATTATAAGATGCCTGTTACTTATTTGGGTTGAAGCATTAAATGGCACAAAAAAATCCATCAAAATGCAATGATTCCTTCAAAGAAGAAAAATTGACTGAATTAATAGAAACATTTGAAGAAATTTTTAAAAACTTACAATATTCCATAAACAAAAAAGATCTACATGATCTTATTCTTGATGGTACAAGATTATTTAATTCGGAAGATACGTTGGAACATCAAAAACCTGAAGATTACACAAAACAAAGTATTATTCGCCCTCTTTTCAAGGTTCTTGATTACGAAGCTAAAAATATCGGTGGGGAATCCGGGCAAGATTTGGATGTTTATAGAAGATGGGCAGATTATAATCTTATTATAAAAAATGAAAATGTTTTAGTAGAAGCAGAACCACTTAATAAGGATCTACGTACGAAAAAATCCGGAATAGATCAAGTTAAAGAATGGATATTATCTAAAAAAACTAAAACAAATTTTGGCATTGCTACAAATGGATTTTTATGGATAATGGTTAAGTATGATGAAAATGCAAAAATAATTAGAAAGTTAAAAACAATCGATTTACGACCCGTTTTCGTTGATTTTATCAATCAAGGTCACTTAGACAACAATGATAAAGAGATTCTAAAAGAATTTTATAGATCATTTTCAAATGATAAGATTATATCTGTTTTCAAAGAAATATCCGGTCAATTAGAAGAATATCAAGAAAAAATTTCTCAAAAATTTTATTCGGAATACATGGATTTCGTATTAGGTATAGATTCAAAAACCGGGTCTTCCAGCAAGCGAGGATATTCTCTTCTTACAGCCATTAAATCTCCAGATAAAAATGACGATGACATTAGGATGTTTGCTATAACTTTTATGAATAGAATTATTTTTATAAAATTTCTTGAAGATAAAGGACTTGTAAATAAGAATTTATTTAAAGAATTGTGGAATAATTTTTCTGATATACAAAAAACAATACCGACTTCTTTTTACAAAATGTTTCTAGAACCTCTTTTCTTTGGTGTATTTAACACTCCACCAAAAGAAAGATTAGATGCAGTTAAAAAAATTAAACTTTTCGAAGGCATTCCATATCTCAATGGTGGACTTTTTAGCAGATGGATTCCTAAGGAATTAGAATATGATGTCGAAGATGATATCTTGAAAAAGATAATAATTGATTTTATTGAAGGATATATATTTACTATATCTGGAGAGAAAGGTCTTGATCCAGATATACTTGGATATATTTTTGAAAAAACCATTACATTATCATTACATTATATTGATGAGGAGTAAAACAGTGCATTTAAATTTGTATGCGATACCTGCTTTGATCGCTTGTATTTTTAGTGCGTTAATTGGTATTTACGTCTTTTATAAAAATACAAGAAATATCCAAAACAGGATTTTTATTTTGCTTGCAGTCTCTATCGTCGTTTTTTCCATAGCAGAAGTTATGCTTAGATTTTCCAGCAATAACGAAGAAGGATTATTATGGGGGAGAATTGGATATCTTGGTGTAATTTTTGTACCTTTGACTCTTCTTCATTTATCGTTTGTTTTTCCACGAGAAAGAACCATATTCGCAAGAAATAAATATCTATTATTTGGAATATATATAATTGGGATACTAATGTCTTGTATATTTAATTTAATTATTTCAACGCAAGATGTCCAATTCAGTGAATGGGGGTATCGAGTTATTGGTTCAAGATTTTACTTTATAATTATATGGCTTTTGATTACCAGTATCTTCGGGGCTTTTAATTTTTTAAGTAGCTACATAAAATCAAAAACTTTGATTGAAAGGAAACAAGTTGCACATATATTTTATGGAGCGTTTATAGTAATAATATTAACTTTTGGAACTAATATATTCCCACCTATATTTGGTATTGAGATTTTCCCATTGGGATCTATTTCTCTTTCAATTTTCGCGGTTTTCGTTGGAACTGCCATAATGAAATATAATTTGTTTCTGTTTAAACCAATGATTGAACCTTCTACTGAGAAGAAAAAAGCTGGTCCAAGAAAATATAGATTAAAATCAAACATGAGTTATATAGTTCAAGAGGAACATGGAGATCAAGGTCTTGAAATTTTCAAGGATCAAATTACACATGGTGTTAATGGTTTATGCATAACTAAATATCCCCCACAAAGTATTAGAGAAAAATATGGTTTTGAAAAGACACCGTTGTTTTGGTTTACATTTAACCAATCAGATAAAGAAACCACTGTCAACCCGCAAAAATTGGATGTAAATTTGATATAAAGGACAGTTATCATTTTTTGAAAAAAATTTTTTGGAGGTTAATTAAGTGGAATTAAACGATATCTTCTTTGTTTTTCTCGGTATTGTGAATTTGGTCTTGATAGTTGTATTTATTTATTACGCGTTTAGAAACGCGTTAAGATTGAAGGGTGCCGTCCCGCAGTATCTAATGGTAACGGGTGCCTACTTTTTTGTTATAACAGATATCATCAGTGTTATCGGGGTTCTTATTTTTGATACCATTTTCATTGTGGGATATATAGTGTTCATAATTGGGTTAATTTTTATCTTAACGGGTGAAATCTATTCAGTTATGATCATTCGGAAGATCGTTGGTAAAAAATCTTGGCTAACAATAGTGCGTATGTTTTCCTATAAGAGTTACCGCTTTAATGGAATGTTAGTAATATTTATGTTTACTATTCCGCTCTGGACTTTAGACATTATTGTTGACCCTGTATCAATCTACGATATAGTTGCATCGTTCTTTATTTCCTTAGGTTTTACATTATTTATAACAAGTGAAAGAAAACTCTATGTTATGACTAATGTATTTTCAGAGACGACAACATCTAAGGAAAGAGAAGAAATAGGTTTGCTAAGGGATGATATAGCTGCTGTTAGGGTATATGTTGATATTATAAACACATTCGTATCTTTTGGTAAACCTGCGTCGAGGGCGATGATTGTTAATGATACTTTAAATAAATGGTCTGAAGAACATCCTGTCCTTTTTGAAAATTCTGCAGTAAGAAATAATAAGATTGATGCCGGTGTTGTCATTAATAATCTTGATAGGTTATATGAGAAGAATAGGTTGTCTCCAGTGTTGAAGGAGTTCTCTTTGCTCATTCTTCTTCTTGTTGATCTCTACGCTGGTTTTACTTCATCAGAATATGCCAACGAGCGGCTTACAGAAAGCTATCGGGTTGTAAAAAGGCAGTATGGTGATACATCTATCATTTTTAATATTCTCAAAACAATGCCAGTTGGTGTACTTGAGGGGGAAAAACTAGTTGCGTTAAATCGCGATGAGTTAGAGGAAAAAGTAAAAGAGAGAACAATAGAGCTGGTAAATACTAACAAAGAGCTACAAATTGAGATCAAAGAGCGGAAAAGCGTAGAAGAAAAACTTAGAAGATCGCAAACGAAAATTGAACAGCAGAATATTCAATTGAAAAAAGCTGATCGCATAAAAACGGATTTCCTCAATGTCACTTCTCACGAATTACGAACACCGATGTCTTCAATAAAAGGATATACACAAATGATATCTAAACAAATCCTTGGGCAAATCAATGACGAACAAAAGAAAGCCTTGGATGTTATTTTACGGAATACAAATCGATTAGACGCCCTCATCCAAGATATTCTTGATGTTTCACGACTAGAATCAGGAACAATGAAATTTGTAGTTGTACAAACCGATGTAAAAAATATGATTTTGGAAACAGTTGAAACAATAAAACCGTTTGCAAATATTAAAAATATGGAAATAACAACGAAATTTAAAGATAATTTACCAAAACTAAATATCGATAAGGAACGTATAAAACAAGTGTTAACAAACATTTTAAACAACGCAATCAAATTTTCAACTGACGGATCCGCTATAAATATATTTGCTACAAATAAAAAAGAAGGTATATTGTTTGAAATCCAGGATTTCGGGCGGGGAATACCAAGGAACGAACTAAAAAAGGTTTTTAATATATTTTATCAAGTTGATTCAGGTGAAGACAGAAAATATGGTGGGGTAGGTCTTGGGCTTCCGATATCTCGAGGGATTGTTCTTGCCCATGGTGGAAAGATATGGGTAAAAAGCAAAATGAACGAAGGCAGCACCTTTTCATTTACTCTGCCAATAAAACCAGTTCAGGACATCGAGATAAAATTTAAGGAGTTAAATATGTTCGGATTAGAAAAAACGGAGACGGTTTAAAGTGCAACTAAGGTAATAATCCTATATGGTGAACAAGATATTAGGGGGATGCTCGATATTTATTTTCGGAGAAATGAATCTAAAACCGCTACGGCAGAGGATGAGCTAGATTTTTTTTAAAATTACTTAAAATTATTTCAATGTTACTTCTTTAATTCTAATGTAATTATTTAGTAATTATTATGAACATGTCATAGTATACAAAGTCTGGGAGCGACATTATTACTTCAAAATATGACTTTCGAAAATTGTTTGCACCATCATCGATGATACGCGATTATTTTCAAAATATTTGTACAAACATAGGCAAACAGCTAGATGATTTTAAAACCAATATAGAGGAATTGCAAGAATCTGTAAAGGAACTTGTTCTCTACGATGCTTTAGACGGTGGGCGCACCACCTTAACCTCAAAACCATTTATAGAACCAAAACATGACATACCCTTGTTTTCTATAGGACTTATACATACATTAAAAGTTTTAGGTGCAAAATCATGTGTGATAATGATACATACCTCGTATAATCGTGAACGAGGTGAGAAAGAATTTCAACGTGTTCTTAACTTTATAAAATCTGGTGCAGAACTAATTAAAGAATATTCTATAGAATATAGTATCAGATGTAATTGTTTATGTATAAACGAAGATTATGAACTCATCGATGTATTAAGGGATGCAGAGAGGCAAACACGAGAGGGGATATTCAATGCTTATTTTCTATTTGATTATAATGAAGAATGGTTCAGAAAAAAAAAAGGATTTGATATATTAAATAAACTTCCAAACATAAATGTTCATGTTAGACATACAAAATTTAATTTTTCAGGTGGTTGGATACCTGGTAAAATGCGTAGATCAGCGTTTCTTTATTCACAGAATGGCGCCTCATTCAGTAATTGGGAAAATGATGAACTTGTTGCACAAGTAGCAATTGCATTGTTAGCTAAAAAATTCAATGAAGGAGAAGCACTAAATAAAGTATATTCAGACGATAATGAAATCCAACAACGATATATAAAACGTGAAGTCAACCTTTTCAAAAAGATCATATACCTTAGAGAACATCCAAAAAAATTGTTTATATTTGGATCCTCAATAGGTCCATATCAAATATACTATTAACATAAAGGAGTAAAGAATAAATAAAAAAACAAAATTGGGAGGTTTAAAACGGTAATAAAAAATATTTTTTTCGATTTAGGAAATACCCTTATAGATATGTCTATCACGCAAAGAGCTACATATTTTGGATTAAAAAGTGGACTCCCAGATGAATTAGTTACAGATGAATTAGTATCTAAATGGGAGAGAGAATCTTGTAAAATTTTTGATTATTATTATAAAAAAGGAGAATTTTATACAATTAAAAGCTTACAGGTAATGAGTTTAAAGAACGTTCTATTGGAATATAGTATCAATTTAACAGATCGAAAATTAGTTGATATTGTTAGTGAATGTTGGCGATATTTAATTAATAACTGTCCAGTGTATGAGGATGTAGCTCCCACATTGTCTCGGTTAGTTCGAGATGGATATGAATTAGGATTAATAACTGATGGCGATGAGGAAAATGTTATTAGAATTTTAAAAAAACATAATTTGGGTAACATGTTTAAAACAAAAATTATCTCTAGTGTAGTTAAAAGATATAAGCCTGATATTTTATTGTTTGAACGTGCACTTGAAAAAGCTCAATGTGCTCCTGAAGAAGCAATTTATGTGGGCGATTCGGTTAAAGATATATATGGCGCGAAAGAACTTGGGATGATTACAATAATAATCGATAGAAACAGAAAGCGAGAAAAAACAGAGGAAATACAGTCAGATTTTAGCATCGATAGTTTAGAACAACTGTATAAAATCATCAATAAAAGTTAGTGTATAAATATGTGGTTATTACTTGGTGGTAGCGGGTTTATAGGTACTAATTTTGCAAGGTTTTTATTGGAGAATGATTACAGTTTTAAGATTTATGATAAACAAAAATCGAAATATCTTCCAAAGAATGTTGAGACTATTATTGGGGATGTCCGTGATAAAAATAAATTGTCCGAAACTATGAAAGGATGCGAAACTGTGTTT
>JAPKYG010000034.1 GCA_026394435.1 Methanobacteriota archaeon
ACTGTGGTGAGGATTGATCCGACATCAACTGGTGTTCCTTCGAAAGGATGACCTGCTTTGCTGGTGATGAGAATCGAATTCAGATGCCGTGCAACTACAAAAGAAATATAGATAGAAAACGCAATCCCGAACGTTACTCCCCCAAACAAGGCAGATGTTGTCCTTACGATTGCAAGTTTTTTCACACGAAGATCCCTGATTTTGCGGATGTTCTCAGTAATCATCCGAGACACTGTACGAGGGTTCGCGGCAGCTGAAGTTGCCTGTCGGAACATCTCACTTGATCGTTGAATATAGTTACTCCCTGTATCCACACCGAACCATTCCCAGGCTGCATCATCGTCAATACGTGTTCGCAGTCGTCGATAGAGATCTCGGATGTGTCTGCTGAGAACCCCGTAGTCCTTCTCACTGAGATAGTACACTGAATCGTTAATTCTCCCTCCTCGCATGGTTGAAATTGAACCCAATGCAGGCAGAAATCCCATAAAATTTCGTTCTTTTCGTGACATGTGCTCCTCTTCACGGAGTACTTTTAGCCCAGGGATAAACAACGGCGTCAGCCCGCACGCGACAAGAATCTCAAAAGGAATCATCGAAAGAACCGGCAGCGTGAGAAAGTATTTTGCGGCCAGGAGAACGACAGAAAGAACAATCGAGACGACCAACGAGGTTTTAAAGGAACGCATGAGCGAAAGCTCGATTTCTCCTTTTTCACCGGTACAATGCCACATCTCATCAGGTGGAATCATAGAACGCAACAGGTAAAGAAGCATTCCCTCTGAGGCGAGCATCATGAACGACGAAACATAAATAAACGTTCCCATGTCCTGAGAACCCATCACCATCGGAAGGACGATCCCTAGAGCCATCACAAAGATAATTGCAATGAGCAGACTGACATACACCTCACTTAAAATCACGATGTTTTCATTACTCGCCTCATAGATTGTTTTATATTCCTGCAGGACTGCGTCTTGCTCATGTTCAATGAACTCTCGATGCTCAACACCACTATCCAGACTCTGTGAGAACCGGTCAAGGAAATCTCGGAGGATCTTACTAGGTGTTCTCTCCCCTATGAATCGAAAAGACTTTGAGATGGGAACACGCCATTGATCAGCAAGGACACTTATCTTTCGGAACTCCTCTCCAAGACTTTTATATGCTTTATTTCCTCCAAGTATGTTGATGATATCTTTTAACGTGAGATCCGAAATCGCTAATACTCTGATATGAGTGATAAAAAAATGCATTTTCCCGTTAATATCAGACTCCCTATTCTTCCAGCTGATATAAGGGTAAAAAACACCAAGAAGAATCGGTATGATTCCACCGAAAATAAAAGTTGCAGGATTATACTGCAACGGGGTGGACACAAGCAGTTGAAGAAGAAAAGGCAGACACATGACGAGTACGCCCAGGATGATCAACGGAAGTAAAATTGTTCTGGTAAATTTCTTCCGATCATCGAGACTTCGAAACGCGATTTTCAGATCTTTAAATGATTCTTTTTTCTCTTTTCTTGATTTTTTATTCTTCTTCGTATTCTCTTTAGCCATTGTCCCTCATACTGAAATCGGTAACCCTTTCTCGCCTTCTCTATAGAAACCCCAGATACACTGGACTACCTCATAATAGTCCATGATATCTTCTTCCACCATGCGATCCAGGATATGTTTACGTCGTTCATGCTCGTCATAGATCTGCGAAAGATCAGCGTATCCAGCGTTTTTTGCGATTTTTTCTTCTAAAACATAACTGTTTCTGTTCGCGTTAAACACATGCACGTCCTCATCTGATTTCCACTCAAACGCTTTCCGAGACATAATCCCATCAACCTCCCTGTTATATCCTTCTATTTCATCAATAGCGGTACATCTGCGTATCATTTTTCCATGGCGTTCAATCGCAAGCTGTATTACCACGAAATCAAGGTTATCCATAAACGTTTTCGGAACATTGATCGGATCCCCGGTAAATCTCTGAATAACCTGCGTAATACTCCCTGCATGAAACGTAGTCATGCATGGATGCCCTGTTTGCATCGCCTGAAACACGATATTTCCCTCTGCACCTCTCACCTCGCCAGGGATGATATAATCAGGACGTGACCGTAGAGCAGCCTTTAAAAGGTCAAAGAGATCAACTTGGCCTTCTTTCGGCCCGGTTGTCTTTGTCAATAATCGCTGCCACACCGTATGCGGGACTTGTAACTCAGGGGTTCCCTCTGCTGTAAAAATCTTCTTTTCAGGCGGAATAAACGGAATAATCGAGTTCATCGTTGTCGTCTTCCCGCATGCGGTTCCCCCGCAGAGAAAAAAACTCCTGCCATACTGCAAACACAACCACAGATATGCAGCAATACTGGAATTTAGCGTCCCCCATTTAATCAGCTGCGTAACACTAATGGGAGTTTCTGTAAACCGTCGAATCGTCATACTTGGTCCTTTAATACTCACCGCGGAACTATAGATAACGTTCCCTCGACTCCCATCAGGAAGAACACCGTCAACAATCGGTCGGCCTTCACTCACCGGTGCCCCCATTTTTTCACTTATTGCACGGGTAAACGCAGGTGCTTCTTTCTCCCCAACAATGATATTGGTTTTAATCATCCCGTAGATTTTATGAATAAGATGTATCTTTTCGTTCGCAACAAAATGAATATCCTCAAGATATGGGTCTCGCATGAACGGCTCCAGCGGCCCACCGCCAACGAGAGTCTTAATAATATCATATTGGAGAATGCTCTTTTGAAATGAAGTGACTTTTACCCGATCTTTTCCGCCTATTTTTCCTTTCTTTGTTGGTTCTACATTCACTGCTCTCTCGTCAATCACTGTGATTTCATCAATAAGCTCCTTTAAAACCTCTTTCATTTCCTCATCAGTAAGCACACTTTTTTTCTCTGGTGCTTTCTTCACAATCAATTTAAGGATCACATCTAGTTTAGTTTTAATGACGTCATCCACCGTTGGCTCAATCGCATGGTACTCTACTTCATCCATATCCTGTGTTCGATAGATATGGATAAACACAACTCCTTTGGTCGGGTAAATAAAATTAGGATACGCGTCATCTCTGACTTCACGAGGGACTTTACTATAGAAAACAGGATCACCTATTTTGTGTCTAATTGTCTCTAAATATTCTTTCAGGTGAGGATTCTCGTTTAAGAGCTGTTCTTTTTCTTCTTTTTCCATTGTTGCCATAGTTTTTTCGCCCCCTCATCTTGAATCTTCTACCTTACGTTATCCCCAGTTATTTTTCTCTTATATTGATATTGGTAACGCTTTTTCTCCTTCTCTGTAAAATGTCCAGATAAATTGAACAACTTCATAATAATCAAAAATTTTCTCTTCAATCATCCGATCAAGGATATGTTTCCTCTTGTCAAACTCCTCATAAATCTGCATCGGATCAGTTAACCCAGCCATTTTCGCGATTCGCGATTCTAAAATATAACTATTTCTATTCGCTTTGAAGGTGTGAGTATCATCAACAGCGTTCCACTCAAACGCCTTCCGGGACATGATACCATCAACCTGTTTATTGTACCCTTCAATTTCATCAACAGATAGCACCCGTCTGATACGTTTTCCTTTTCTCTCCACTGCCATTTGAATCAGGACAACATCGAGGTTATCCATAAATGTCTTAGGAATGTTGATAGGATGACCAGTGAAACGCTGAATAACCTTGGTGACACTCCCTGCATGAAACGTCGTAATCACCGGATGGCCAGTCTGCATCGCCTGAAAGACAACACGCCCCTCAATTCCTCTAGTCTCCCCAGGGATGATATAATCCGGTCTAGATCGAAGACCAGCTCGCAGGAGATCATCTAGTTCAATATGCCCCTCTTTCGGCCCTGTGGATTTTGTAAGCAGCTGTTGCCATACCGCATGAGGCACCTGAACCTCAGGGGTATTTTCGACAGAGAAAATCTTTTTCTCAGGTGGAATAAAAGGAATGATGGCGTTTGCTGTGGTTGTTTTTCCTGACGCGGTTTCGCCACAGACAAACAAACTCCTTCCATATTGAAGACATAACCACAGATACGCAGCAACACCGGTATCAAAGGTTCCCCAGTTAATAAGCTGAGTGACACTCGTAGGTGTTTCACTGAATTTTCGAATCGTCATTGTCGGTCCTTTGAGGCTTACATCTTTACTATGGATGATGTTCACCCGGCTCCCATCAGGAAGCGTTCCGTCTGCGATTGGTTGACCTTCACTCACAGGGCTTCCTATCTTTTCGCTAAACTCTTGAGAAAACGTGTTCGCCCAGGCTTTATCGATAAAAATATTTGTCTTAATCATCTCAAAAACCTTATGGATGAGATGAACGTTTTCCCCAGTGATAATGTGGATATCCTCAAGATACGGGTCTCGCATAAATGGCTCTAGCGGTCCACCACCAATGATGTTTTTCGTAATATCATATTCAATATTCAACTTTTCAACAGATGTTAACCTAAGTTTTCCCCCAGATAATTTTGCCACTCCTGCAGATCGTTCATCAATGATGGTGAGCTGGTCCATCAACGCCCGAATTGCTTCTTTTATTTCATCATCAGTCTTAACTGTTTTCCAGGAGGGCGTCTTCTCGTACAGTAATACAAGCATCTGATCGCGTTTTACTTTTCCATTTTCGTCAAGACTTGGTTCAATCGCATGATACTCTTTACCTTCCATGTCTTTCGTTCGAATAATATGAACAAACACAGACCCTTTCGTTGGATAGATAAGGTTTGGGTACTTTTCTCCCCTTAAATCACGAGGTAATTTACTATAGAAGATAGGCCGCTCCATTTTACTTTGTAGTTCATCAAGGTATTTTTGGAGGTGAGGGTTTTCCTTAATGATTTTGTCTTCCTCTTTTTTTTCCATCTTTGTCATACCCTTTGCCTCCTTTAAAACGCGACGCCACTTGATTCAATGGTGAGACCAACACCAGGTCGAACAGAGAAACGTGTAATCGGGTCGTATTTATACCGTGCACCGTTGAATTTCTCCAGATAGATATTGTAGACAATCCCAATACCGGGTGCTGACTCACGTGCTGTTCGAAAATGAATGGTTGTAACCATCCGGAATGCGTTATGGATTTCTTCAGGCCATTCAGTTGGATTTGCGGTGACGAAGATGATTTTTCCAGATCCGGTTAAGCGATTAAAGAAACTAGTAAGATCCGTTAAATTCTCTTTATTGAGACTTTCTTTGAGTAGCGTGGACAGGGAATCAATAAAAATGATCTCAGGATCGAATAGTTTTCTCCCGGTGAGTAACCCTTCAAGGAATGTTTTTCGCGGGAGTGTTTCTGCTAGTGTTACCTCTGTAGAAATGAAAAAGAACTTACCGGCCATGAGATATTTTCGAACATCATATCCAACTGATGCTGTTTGCCGTAAAAAACTCTTAATGGTAAATTGCGTCGACACATACGAACACGAACATTCATTTTTTAACAAACTGTAACAGAAGCGTTGACAAAAAATACTTTTTCCAGTTCCTTCTTTTCCTTCGATGAATATCAAGGAGCCATTTGGGATGACTTTCCCAAATCTTTCAGCAAACCCATCTTTTTCTCCTTTTCGTTCTAAGACGATGGATTTAACTCCTTCCATATTTCCTCATTCTCTTTTTTTTATTTTATAAAGGTAAAGTCCTTGTCAATCGCTTGTGGTCCGACGACTCGTAACGTATGATCGCCTATTGTAAGCGTTCTGTTGACGTATAGGTTTGTGACCGCCTCTGCAGGGATTGAAGAATTCCCAAAGTAATAGTTTGCAATCGCGATGAGTTCGCCGTCAATAAAGACCTGAAATGTCTGATTGGTGGTGGTGAGTTTTGCTCCTCCAATATTTTTCAGATAAAAGATATAATATGCTCCTGTTATGGGGATTGTGTTTGGATCATTGATGATCGCAAAGTCAGTGTCCAGTTGTTCTTTTACTCGATCTCCACGATCGGAGAGACTTGTCGTGACATTCATCGTTACCGCAATAAAAACACCTGATACCATTCCAGCGACAATGACTGATGCGATGAAGAAGATCACATGTGTTCCGGTTAAACTAAATCCCATATTTTTCCCTCATGATATATAGGCATAGTAGTCTGCTATGCCGTTATTAGAGATTACTTTTATTCGTTTAGCTTCAGCACCTGCCACGTCAACAATACGGAAATACACAGTGTTTTCAGGGTGCAGATACCTGTGAGAACAGGTGAATGAATAGCCAGTTCCGTTTATTAAAATCATAAAATCTTCTGTGTAAAGGGTGACGCTCCCCGTGTTCTGTACCGAGATATTATAATCATAATTCGCTCCATTAACTGACCGAGAAACAACGGTGATGTTGATATCGGTTTGCAGTTGATCCCTGATTCTATCTCTCAGGTCACCATAGGAATCATTGATACCCTCGATAGTAGGCAGAACATCACTGGTGATGATCTCCGCTGCCATGAAAAGAGTAAAGCCTAGAATTGCGGCTGCCGCAATTAGTGAGAACCCCATCTTTTTTACCCTCCAAGTGTGTTCTATGGATGTGCATCCAGAGAATCAGATAACGTACCTGTAATATGAAACAAATCTAATAAAGTTTATTCCCCATCGAAACATTATTTCAGCTGGTATCCCTCAAGGCTTTTTACCATCTTCTCCATATCTCGCTCTATCTTACTAAGGAACCGCTCATCCAGTTGTAATCCTTTCAGTTTCTGGATGAATAGTAAGGATTGGAGATGATCTCGCGTCGGGAGATGTGACGATTGTGTACCTACCTGCGCTGGTTCTCCTGTTATCCCCTTTGAATAGCTAATCAAATCTAATCGTACATCATCAGAAATCCAACCAATATCAACATAGTACCCAAGAACATCAGGAAGATTGTTTTTCCCTATCTTTTCGACGAGATACTGCAACCATTTCATGATGACAACAATACTTTCTGGGTCACTGGGGATATGTTCTAACGGCTGCATATCCTCTCCGAGGATATCTGCTGGTTCAAAGATTTTTATATCCTTTGTTTTAACGAGTTTACCAGTCACTCCTTTGATTCCCTCAATTCGATTTTCTTCAATCACCTTTATACGTTCGCCTAGTTTTTCAACCGCCTCTACAAGTTGCTTCATATCCGTTGTCTGTACGGCAGTACCATTCCAGGGTTTTTTCTCCTCTTTCTTTGGTTGTTCAGGCTGACTTGATGTTGATGGTGTATACGAACGTAGCGTGCTTTGTATTTTTTCTACTAATCTGTAAAGTTGATCTCTCGTAACCTTAATGTTTTTTTCTTTTATTTTTTCTCCAATTCTTTGTGTAATTCTTTGAGGTAATATGTTTCGTTCGATGATGGTAGCTAGTTCTGCAGCTACCTCAAACTCTTCGAGAAGTCTCTCTCCTCTGTTTTGGTCTCCTTCGTTCATCACTTACTCCAATCTGTAAACGCATTTCCTTTATTTTAAACTTAGGAAAAATTCATTAATCATGGTATCGATATTCTGCTCAATAAATAATGCTTCTAAAGATTTACTAAGGATTTCATCCATTTCTTTATCTGATATGTTCTGTGCTTCTATTGGTTGCATTTTTATCGGTGTTTGGGTAACCGTTGTTACGGTTGGTATCGATGTTGGTGTGACTGTTTTTACTGTTGGTGCTGCAGGCATGTCGGATACTGTTTTTTTTACTTCGCTACTTGGTTTTACTGCAGTCGGGGTAATGCCTCCACCTGTGCTGAAGCCATTTTTTTCAATAACTGATTCAAGCTCACCCATCCGTATTTTCACACTGTCTACCTCTTTTGTGAAGTTCTCAAGAGCATCTATTCGTTTTTTCGTGACTTTCGAGAGTCCGACAAAAGGGTTCATCTGTTCTGACACGATTTCATATAAACTGACGAGATCATCAAGATCTTTAGAAAGGTTCTCCACTTTCTCTAATAAATTGGTTACGTCCTCCTGATTTTTTTTGATTTGGAAATCAAAATCTTTCATGTTTTGAAGTATAGTTCGTCGTTGTTCTAGATCCTCTCTTGCCGCATCTACTGATGCTCCGGGGGTTTTATCACCGACGATTTTTGTAACATCAGGGATACTTCCCATTTTTAGTGCATCTGGTTTTTTTGTTTCCGGCGTCATTTTTTTCTTTGGTTCCTGGGGCAAAGCTTCTTCTTTTTTGTTTTCGGCAGGTTTCTCTGGTGTATCGAATTTAATGATTTTTCGTTCAGGCTCTGGTTTTTTCTCAGGTTTGGGTTGTTCTTTTACTTCGGGAATCTTCTCAGCACTACCCGGTGAATCGTCCTTAGAAGGTGTAGGCTCATCTTTCCCTAATTTTAACTTTATCTGAACCCCTCCGTATATTCCAAACCTCTAGTTGAATCCCAAGGATATCAACAATAATCGTATATTTATACTTTTATGTATTTGATTGTACGGACGTGTTGGTTCTCTCTTATCATTTATGGTTTTTCTGTTGGTTACAACGAATCGGGTACGTGATTGACTAGGATACAAAATATCTCAAATTTTTAGCTATACGGAGAACATTTTTTTGTTGGACATTTTCCTTCACTAGGTGTCTATCAGGAATAACCCAATCGACCATCCTGAAGAATGTTACTTCTGAAGGTAAGAGGTCAGCCGTGTGAAGTTAATAAGATGGCCGACCCATGATCAAGAAGGTTCTTCTCATTCTGATGAAGTGTTTGAACAACACTAAGAAGAACCTCGTAATTTTTCGCTCCAGCATATGATCTGCTCCCCCCA
>JAPKYG010000082.1 GCA_026394435.1 Methanobacteriota archaeon
TTGAACCCACCGTTGTCTTTTTTCTTTTCCTTTTTGTCAAGAACAATGTCAAGGATCCCGTTTTTATACGTCGCTTTTGTTGATTTGGTTTTCACGTTGCAGGGGAGGTCGATGAGTTTGTGATATTTACGCTTCGGTGAGTCCACCTTGATTTCCAGGGAGCCCTCGGTTGCGACTAGATCAATATCGTCTTTCTCAACACCAGGAATTTCGACGGTGATGGCAACCTCATTTTTCCCTTCGATAATGTCGGTGAGCGGCTCGATTTCTTCAGAGATTGTTGATTCTCCTCCGGGGGATTTTATCGATCGGTTTCCGAAATCCTCTATCTGAGGCTTCCCGTCGGGACCAAAGTCGATTTTATAGCCGTGCACAATGGGTTTCCCTGGTTGGGCGTTCGTGAACATTTTCATCATTTCTTCTGCCATTTTCTTGATATCATCCATGATTTTATCATCATTAAAAACATCTCGTATCCTGTCATCATTGAAGATATCTCTGAAGATATCATCGTCTCCTCGGAATGGGTCAATTGGGTTTCGTTTTTTTCTTTCGTGATTTTCATCGTCAAAAGGATTCATATCTTACTACCCCCTTTTTTGGTTCTTTTCGATATACTACTTAGTAGAACCCCTATTTATAGGTTTCGTCGGTGTTTTCGAGTTCTCTTTGGAGCTCTTCCAGGAGGAGTTTCGCTCTTTTATTGAGTCTCTTTGGCGTTTTTACTTGGATAAGGACATAGAGATCCCCAGATCCAGAGCCGTGGATTTTCGGCATACCGCTGCCTTTGAGCTTAAAAAGGGTTCCGCTTTCTGTCCCTTCTGGGATTTTTAGCTTCTCTCTGCCTTCGAGAGTTTCCACTGTTAGGGTTGCTCCAAGGGTTGCTTGAGGAAATGAGATGTTGAGTTTTCGGTAAAGGTCTGCTCCTCGTCGTTCAAAGACCAGGTGTTCCTTCATATGGACCACCACGTAGAGGTCACCGCTCTGGGTAGCGCCCCTGGAGTGTTCTCCTTGTCCTCCGAGTCGGAGGTGCGCCCCGTTATCGATTCCTTTAGGGATTTTCAACTCGATTTTCCTGGTTTTTTGTAGGGTTCCTCGTCCCCTGCATGAGGGACACAGATCTTCGATGATGGTTCCCTGGCCATGGCATTTTGAACAGTCGCTAATCTGGGTGAACACACCAAACGCGGTCCGACGGGATGCTTGAAGCTGACCTGTACCTCCACAGGTTGAGCACCGTTTTGGGCTGGTGCCGGGTCTTGCTCCGTTTCCTCTGCAGGTGTCACAGAGTTCAGTTCGTGGCACCTCCAGTTCGGTTTCCATTCCCCGGTACGCATCTTCTAAGCGTATCTCGATGTCATATCGGATGTCGCTTCCTCGTTGGGCACTTGGATGACGGGCAAATCCGTTCTGGCGGCTAAAGAATTGCTCGAAAATATCGTTAATATCAAACCCCATTCCTCGGAAGATGTCGCCAAAGTCTGCTCCTCGGAAGATATCCTCTGAGGTGTACCGTTGATCTATTCCTGCATGACCGTACTGATCGTACATTTTTCGCTTCTCGTCATCATACAAGACCGCGTACGCTTCTGAGATTTCTTTGAATTTATCTTCAGCACCTTTGTCTTTGTTCTTATCTGGGTGGTATTTTAATGCGAGTTTCCGGTATGCTTTCTTGATTTCTTCTTTACTTGCAGAATGATCAATACCAAGGATCTCATAGTAATCTTTTTTTACCATAGAACTAGCGACTGTACATTTAAAAGGAGTATTTCATTGTTATTATGACGCGGAATGGTTTACAGGATTACTTGGACTATTTGAAGGAGGATGTCTCCGAGGAAGAATGCGGCAAGGAACCCGGCAAGCAGCGGGATCATAAAGGGGATTTTAGGGGTGACCCAGATTTCTTTTATCCCGAGTTTTTCGAATTCCGCAAGTTCTTCGTCCACATCGAAATTCTTTGGCATGAACATGAGTTTTCGTTTCCCGTCTTTTATTTTTTCCAAGGGCCACACAAACGTCTGTTTTGCTTTTTCTACGGAGATTACGTAGCCGAGCAAACAGTGGGGGAACCGTAGGTTTCGTTTCCCGATATTAATGACCAAGAGGCTTATGGGAATTAACAGGAAGAGGATTGTTGCGTTCGCAAAGATAATCCAGGATCCTGGGAGGGAAAGATATGGTTTCCAAAACGGGAAACCCTCAATTACTGGTTGGATGGGAATGAGTATCGCAAGTGCCATGAGTGCTTTTGCGTCCGCGCCGCCGAACAAGAGTCTCATTTGGAAGAACGCGTACATGAGCGCGATCATGATAGGGATGAATACGAGGTACCAGATATTCGGGAACCCTCCGTCAAGGTATTGAATCACCAGGAGGATTGCTCCAACGATTCCCATGATCACCCAGAGGATGTTTGCTGCCCTACGGGTTTTGATATCGGTATACGAGGCGTAAGCGAGCAGTACCACTCCTGTTATCAGGCGAATACTATTCAGAATTGTTGCATCGACCATCATAGAGGATAGTAACAGAAAAGACCATATTAAGGTAATTGATTTATCATCCTGGACTTTCAGAGGTTGATGTATGCTTGAAGAATTACAAGGATCTGGTGTATTGATTCATCATTGGGATACCGATGGGATTTGTTCTGCACTGCTCTTGTTAGAAAAACTTCCAAAAAATGTCGTGAATAAAACTCTGGTGCTTGGGAATTATTTTCTGACCGAAGAGGAGCTAACCGCGTATTCTTCCTATGATTTTGTCATTGTCGTTGATATGGCGTTACCTGAGGAGAATATTCTTCGATTAGCAAAAAAGGTGAAGGTGCTTATCTTTGATCATCATCTACAACAACCGATTCCAGGTGTGGATCATCATAATCCCATTGGTAAAGGTGAAGACCCTCAGTTGTATCCCTCCGCAAGCTGGATCGTCAACGACTTCCTTGGGAACCCGATGAATGTGTTTGCGTTGCTTGGAATTATTGGTGATCATGAGAAACGCATTCAAACAAACAAAGAGTTCTATTCGAAGATTACTGATTTTTGTTTAAAGGAGCGACTTACCTTTGATGAGCTTCTGATGATGGTGTCTTTGCTTGATTCCAGTTATAGGATTGGTGATCAGAAAGCAGTCGAAGAAGCACCGCATCTCCTCTTAGAATACACTGATGCTCAGAGGATTCTGCAGAACATTCGGTGGAAAAATAATCTGGTTTTGCTTGAGAAAGAGATAGCAAAACATGTTACTGCACCTGGTGAAGAAAAACAAGGGGTTCTCTTAAAAAGAATTCATACGAAGTTTAATATTATTTCAACGGTGACGCGAAAGATTGCATGGGATTCAGGGAAGGATACGGTGGTTCTGAACACCGGATTTTTCAAAGATATGGATCAGCTCTATGTACGAAGTGGTAAAAATCTGCAACCATTGATACAACAAGGTAAAATGCTTGGGTATCGCTGTGGAGGAAAAACCGAGGTGCTTGGTGCAGTGGTTCCGAAAGAAAAGACTGAGTCATTTTTACAAGAGATATTGAAGTTTCTCTCTTAAATGATATCACAAATGATATATTGTTGCGGTTGATTCTGAAAACGATTATTCTCCCAGGCAGCTGTCACGTTTTTCATAATGGATTCTTTCTTTGTGTCATATCCTTTTATAGAAGATATAATGAGAAAAGGAGGTGCTTGGGTGCGGTGGTTCCGAAAGAAAAAATTGGTTTTTTTCTTTACCCAAACATATGTGATATTTCTTTTTTTGTCATGGTTTGTCGTTGTTTTTCGTCATTCCAGATTTTTCGAAAACCGTAGAAATATTCAAAGAGTTCATACCGATCTTTCGTATAAATGATTTTATGATGTTGTATTACCTGGATTTTTAGAAAAAGAGGCATCGTTTCAAATATTTTCACGTCATATTTCAGGGGGAGTGTGTCTTTAAAGAGTTTTGAGGATTTTTCATTGGGAGCAACCAGACAAATATCAATATCACTCCGTGGTGTATTCGTGCCTTTCATTTGCGAACCATATAAGAGAAGCCCTAAGACCCTGTTATGAAATGGTTCGAACTCTTTCTTTATGTTTTTAAGGATTTTTTTATCCATTTTTTAATAACCTCTATAAAAATGATGATTTCCGGTATTAGTTCTTTGATGCTTTGAAATGCTATGGTATCATCAGTCCTGTTGTACCGATGGATTAATCTGTTCCTCAATCCATTTGTATCTTGTACAACTCGTTTTTTGAATTTCAATTTCGTACTCAGTTTTTCTATATTGGTATAGTCATCTTTTGGAAGTACCTTTAGATCTTTACATGCCATCGCAATGATATCCATACAGGATTCAGCGAGTTCTTGAAACGCTTTATATGTTGCTAGTTTTGTGCGTTCATCTTCTATAAATTCTTCTGAGGATATATTTGTCCATTCCTCTATTTCTTGAATTCTTTTTTCTATGAGGTCGATTTTATCTTTGTAACGATTTCGTCTTTCTGAATCCATCTATCCCAAGTATCTCTAGGGGGTGATATTATGCTTTCTCTCCATCTGAATTATAAAATGACAGGAAATCAATGGTTTTAGAGGCGGTGGTTCCGAAAGAGAAAACAGAGTCGTTTATACGCGAGATAGTGAGGTTTTTCTCATGAGCAACGAAGAACCCATCGTTTTCTACATTAAAAGATCGTTTCATAAAAAAAATGAGACTTTTGTTTAAAACCGAGGTAAATTCAATGATTATGGGAATTCAACATTTTTAAGATTTTTGAAATACGCATCACCGGTGACTAATATCGATTTATGATGTTGAGCTACTGCATAGATCAATGCATCAACGGTGTAGAGTCTGTGATTCTTCTTTATATCTGCACCTAGTAATGCAATTTCTCGGTCGATTTCGATAATTGCGGAGTTGTTACAGATGAATTCGATTCTCTCGTGGTATTGTTGTCCTTTTTGAAGATATTTATTTTTAATTTCTAGTAAACAAATTGAGGGGGTAAGTATCTGATCTTTTCCGTCAAGTATTTTTTTTACGTTTTCTCCTTTTTTTGATCCGCTGAAATATTCTATCCACGCGCTTGAATCAAAGGTTACGGTCATGTTCGTCCCTTAGGTTTTTTGTTCCTTTCTTTTTCAGCCAGGGGTCTGCTCCAAACATGTCTTTCTTCTTTTGTTTGAAGAAATATCGGACGAGGATGTCGTTGATGGTTGTTGAGATATTTCTTTTTCCGTATTTCGTCACAATCGTTTTGTAGACAGTGTCGTTCAGTTCTACGGTAGTTCTCATAACTCTCACTCATTAAGCATATATGCTTTATGCTTTATATATTTTTCTTAGAGGTTCATCTCTGATTAACACAATATGTGAATGTTATTCGTTTCTCCCGAAAACGATGCTTCCCAAGACCAGTACCGCGTTCAGCAAAAGAAGATTATAACATCCCTTTGAACGTGTAATCGCTTCCGCGATAGTGAACGTTTTTCGGGCATCGTTCTTTGATCTTGAGAGAAGAATTAAGCCTCTATTGGGACAGGAGCCATTTCCAGAGAGGAATAAACTGAATTTCTTTTCCATCTCTTGTTTCTGTTGCTTCATAATCCCAAGTGATCATCAACAGATTTTTACATCGGAGTTCTTCAGATGCTTTCAGGAGTGCGGTGTATTCTCGTTTATCGATGGTGAGTGGTTCAGATGCTGCTGTGACTTGAATCAGTTGTTGGATCTTAGGACCCTGTTTGAGGATAAAATCAACTTCCCGTTGTTGATAATCTTTCCAGTAATACAACTCCATCATGGGATTCGTTGTTTTTTTTCTTAGCAGCTCTATTGCAACCACATTTTCGAGCAATCGTCCAAAATTATCTGAGGTCTCAAATGAGATGGCATTGATCATTCCTGGATCGATAGAATATACTTTTTTTGCAGAAGCTATTACTTCTTTATATTTAAATGAGAATTTATCTAACAAAAAAAAGAGGTAGGGTTCTTGGAGATATGAAACATATTTTTTCGAGGTATGGGAGCTTTTTAAATTAAAGTTTTTCTTGATGCTGTTGTAGGTGATATATTTTGAAAAATTTGCAAGTAAATAATTTGAGATCTCCCGAAGAGTGGTGACGTATTGTATTTTATATCTGCTTATTACGTCTTTCGTAAGAATGGTTGAATAAAGTGTCGTAAGATAATTTTTTGTAAGATCTTTTTTTTTCAATGCTTCCGGGAAGCCACCATACCGCATGTATTCCTGGAGTTTTTTAATAAGAAGGGATTTTTCTCTTGTGCTATAGGTCTCTTTTTTTGTGATGGGGAACTGTTCGTATGTTAAAAATTCCGTAAATGAGAATGGAAAAAGTTCCATGCTGAAGTATCGACCAGTGAGGTGTGTTGCGAGTTCTTTACTAAGAAGTTTTGCGTTACTGCCAGTAATTAGTACATTGAATCCTTGTCGGTGTAATCGATTGACGAATAATTCCCATCCTTCGATGTTCTGGATTTCGTCAAGGAATATGTAGGTAAATTCTCCGAGTTGTTGGTAGCATGCTTCAAGAACTGTGTTAAGATCTGATGCTTTTAATCCAATGAGGCGTTCATCATCAAAATTGATATATGCAAAGGTTCTTTTGTTTAGCAGTTGAAATGAGAAGACGGATTTGCCAGATCTTCGAACCCCTGTTACTACTTTTATCAGGTTGCTCTCCATTGTTTTTTTCCAAGTGTTTAAAGCTTCTCGTTCAATGATGGTTTTTTCATTGTAAATTCTTTGAATGTCTTCTCGTTGATCATTGAGTATTGCTTGAATTGTTTTTGCATCCATGAATATCTGTAACGCAAACTTTCTTTTAAATGTTTGCATTTTTAATGCAAACTTTATGAATTGATCTGGCTTCACAGATCTCGCATCGAACTCATAGAAAAATACGATCTGGTGAGAAACAGAGTTCTTTTTTCAAGAGATATTACGTTTTCTCTCAATTTCCGTTGAAACAAAAAAATAGGAACATATCATTTATTCGAATTGTTTAGACGGTTATGGTCCACGATCCAAGTAAGGTGTTCGTTGGGACGAATCTCAAAGACACTTTCACATTCCCTGACATCCCTGGATGTGCAGTAAAGTCAAGTTCTACATAATCACCAGCCGCTATATTGGCGGTGGCGTTACTTGTGGATTTTGGTGCATCTAAAGGGTTGTGGCTAGGATCATACACCCTCCAGTTCACCGTTGTATTATCTGGAATAACTACGATATCCTTCCATTGTATATTCGCACCTGCAGAAGTAATGGTTATTCTATTGGTCCCCAAATCTGTTATACAAGCGATGTTCGCTGTTTGGTCTTTTGTTCCTCCGAGCATTCCACTGACGTAGACATAGACTGTTGCTGCAATTGCTACTGTTATGGCAACCATTAAAATGACACCAATAACAGCAGATACTGCGTGCTCATCTGCTTGTATAAATTTTCTATTTGCTTTCATTTTGCCTATTCTCGTTTAACTTGTTTACAAACCTTTTTTTTTATTGAGTCATGTATGACAAAGTTGATATTAAACTTTTTTTTCGAAAAATGAAAAATTTTACATAATCAATCAGGAATCAGTGATATCATCCCGATTTAATCCTCCGAAAACGCTTCTTCCCCAAGATCGCTGCTACGTTCGGTAAAAAAGATTTCTCATCTTTGATAGAAAAAGGAAAATGTATTGGTTTGAAATCGAGATTGTTTACAAGGCATCTTGGAACGTGTAAGAATCGCCTATCATTGTATCTGTTGGGTTATATCTAAAGGTGACGGTCACAGTTCCGGTGAGCGTCTGATCGGTGTCTAAATAAATAGCATCTCCTATCTCATACAATCCATACTGGGGCCGTAGAACTTCCATATAAAAGATATAAGGTAAATAAAAGGATGATACTTACTGCGATTCTTATTATATTGGTAAAGTTTTCTTTCCGCTCATAAACCCACATTTTTTTCAGCTCCAAGTACACTCGCATGTTATGTTCTCTCACTGATAGTATATGTAGTTTATCTGTCACAATGTCATAACGGAAAAAAGCATTCGGAGTTGTTACTCAGTTGGTTCTTTCTTTAAAACCTATCCTTATAACATTGTTTCCCGATGCAAAACCCGGAGCTAACAGAAGAAAAACAGGGTTCGAAAAGACAAATCGGAGTCGTTTATACGGGAGATATTACTGTTTCTGTCTTCTTAAAAGTAAATAAAATGTGGGGATCCAGATTGGTTACGAGACATCTTGGAATGTATAGGCGTCACCCATTATCGTATTTGTTGGGTTATGTCGGAAAGTAACAGTCACCGTTCCAGTAAGCGTTTGATCGGTTTCTAGATATATAGTGTCTCCAGCGCTAACTACCCCGGTTTTTGTAAGATATGCAAAACCAGTAGCATTGGTAAATGTTATGTTGATATCGTTCCAAATTGCATCAACATCAGCTGAGGCAACCTGAATTGTTTTTTCTGATGCAGATGGCGTAAAGGAAATGACAGGGGTTATTTCTTCACCGCCGCCGACCATGCCGGTAAAATAGGCATATGCGACTGCGGCCATGGCTATTGTGATCGCAACCATGATGATTACTCCGATGACTGCGGAGACAGCGTTTTTGTTTTGATTAAATTCTTTATGTGTTTTCATAATGTATCTTGTCTCCTCCATTTATTCTTCGATGAAATTTTTGTATATCTTGGGTATTGTTGAAAGAGAAAAAAATATAAAAATAAAAGAAGAAAAGATAGGTTGTGTTTAAACGTTGATTGTCCACGATCCGAGTAGCGAGTTTGTAGGAGTGTATCGTAATGTTATTTTAACGTTAGCTGTTAGAGATCCCATGTTGAGTAGAATATAATCTCCAGCTATTACTTCCGCAGTCCCACCATATTGAGCGTCCGTTGAATTAAAACTATTCGTTACTCCACCACCAGTAAAAACGCGCCAAGTCGCAGTAGTATTATCCTTTGTAATTACTACATCTTTCCATTTTATGTTTGCATCTGCAGTAGCAACCTGTATCTTATTTGATGTTGAATCTGTTGTACAAGCCACATTTGGTGTTTGTGTTTTTGTTCCACCGATCATTCCACTGACGTAGACATACACTGTTGCTGCAATTGCTACTGTTATGGCAACCATTAAAATGACACCAATAACAGCAGATACTGCGCGTTCATCTGCTTGTTTAAATTTTCTATTTGCTTTCATTTTTCCCATTCTCTCCTAGCTTTTCTTCAAAGCTTTTTTTATTGAAAGATGCATATGATACTTGGTATAAAAACTTTTTGAAACACAGATGCGGAATCAATCGCCTCCTTACCCTTCATCTGTTGTCTTTCAAACCGTTTTTATTTTTTTTTCTCTCCACACCAAGCACGCTTACGCATACCAATCCTTGCCATCTGTTTTCATTTTCACCATATTTATACTCTCGTAAGAAAAATACAAAAACCGTCAAATCACAAAACGATAAAACAACAAACAAAACCCACACACAAAACGAAAAACACTACTCCTTTTGAAAAAGAAAAGCACTCTGTTTCCCAGAATGATCCCCTCTTTGATCCCATCTTCGACGCCTGATTATTAAAATAAGTACATCATTTCATCGCTCAACAACGAAACGTTTATTAGAAAATACTTCCTTACCTACTTGTAATAATATTGGGATGCAACAACGAATCATTACCATAGAGCATCTTCTACAGAGGATGGGATGGGAAAACGTATGCCTCATCAAGAAAAAAGCAACTCAGGCAGGTACAATCAACTCACCATACTTTTACCAATCACTGGAACGATTTTCTCAAAAAAACCGGTTCCCGTGGAATCACCAGATGAAAACTCCATTGACTTTCACCTCACCATGATTAAAAAAATCGACAGCCTCCTCGCGGAACACGAACCAGAAACCCCGACTCCTGAATCGTTTCACGCACCGCCCATCATCCCTGCACCAGCGCCCACACCCATCGAACCACGACCACCAATGAACAAAACGCTTTCTCATAGAGAAATCGCATGGGAACCCACCATAGAACCACCTCGAACAATGACGCGAACCATCCCTGAAGAATTCAAAACCGAACTTACCCTCAACCCTGAATTTAAATTCATAACAAGCCAAGAATTCAAAGACACCATCTTCCGAATAAGACCACCAGCGGAAGAACGCGTCGAAATCCTTGATCTGAGCAGTCTCGTCGGTGATAATACCACCTTCAAAAAAACCACTAGCCTCACTACTCCAAAAAATCACGCCAAGGAAAAACCCCAGACTGAAGACCACCATCACAAAAGAACAGAGGTTATCGATACACGAACACTCAAACAAAAAATATATGAAGACACTTTAAACAACGCAATGAAACAAGCCGAACAAAGCGAAAAGAAATCACAACTCTATTATCTTAGCAGCAAAGACAATAGCGATAAAAAACAAAAAAAACTAGAAATCGAACAAACCTACATCCCTGTCGACTTCGAAGAACGATCCAAAGAACTCAAAGAACAACAGAACGAAGAAGAAGAACAAAAACAACAACAAGAAGATAAAATACACAAACAACTCGAACGCGAACACGAAAAACTCGAAAAATTGGAAACCAAAAAAGCAATACTGGAAGAAAAAAAACAAGAGCTCAAACAAAAAGAAAAAAAAGCAGATAAAAAAGAACTACAGCTCGCAAGAACCAAGCGTGACACAAAAAAACAAGAAAAAGAACAAAAGCGACTCCAACGTCTTGAACTACGACAAGCTCATATCGAGGAAAAACGACGCAAGAAGGAAGAAAAACGAGCACTCAAAACAAAACAGAAACAACAACACCTCAAAAGCAAAGGAAAAGAAAAACCACAAAAACCAACAAAACAAAAAACCGAAAACAAAAGCCTTTTTAAGAAAGAAAAACACCCTACATCACTTGAGCTTGACGAAGACATTAAAAAAGTCCTTCTTATGACCGACACACTTCTTGGTGAACTACCTGAGGACGTCATCAACCGATTTACACAATCAGAAGATTTTGAACTCTACGAGAAAGTAATGAATAAATACAAAATAAAGTGAGAACCATGGGCCTTTTAGAAAAAGCACAACAAAAAAAAGGACACACTGCAGTCGCAGAAGAACTACTCCTTGTCAAGGCAAAAAAACCACAACAACCAGCACATCAACAAAAAGAAACAACACAAAATGAAGACAACCAACAATCAACAGAAGCATACCGCATAGCCTTACCAGAAAAAACCACAAAACAACCACGAAGTCTTCTTGGAAAGCCACAACAAAAAAAAGCAAAACCCGAACGAACACAACAAACACAGCCCCCTGAACAAAAAACCACAGAAACACCAAAAAGCCTGCTTGCACAAGCACGACAAAAAAAAGTCGAAGCACTACCTGGAGAGATCCTACAAATCGGTGAGAAAAAAATCCAAATCATTGAAGAACAAAAAGGATTTGGCTGGAAAAAACAAGGAACAAAACGCATCATCTACGACCACACCAACCATGAATACGTCTTCGAAGTCATCGAACCACAACTCAACGAAGAAGAAAAACAAACAAAAAACGAAATCTCC
>JAPKYG010000050.1 GCA_026394435.1 Methanobacteriota archaeon
CCGAACGTTTGAGATTTTTTATTTTTGTTCTTTTGTATTAGTCTTACTGATAAAGGCTGAAACGGTAAAAATCTATAAAAGGAACTATTGAATGGTACAATTCTGGAAAAAGAGATATGGGGGTTGAATTGATTTGACGAAAAAAAATAAGCAACAAGTAGAAGAAATTCTCAGTTGCCCTGAATGTGGCAGTGGACATCTGAGTAAGGATTATTCTCGAGCAGAATTAGTCTGTTCTGGTTGTGGACTCGTTGTTGATGAAGATATTATTGACCATGGCCCGGAATGGCGTGCATTTGATAACGAACAACGGGAGAAACGGTCTCGAACAGGATCCCCCATGACATACACCATCCATGATAAAGGACTCAGTACGACTATAGGATGGACAAACAGAGATGCGTACGGGAAATCCATTCCAACAAAAAATCGGGCACAATTATATCGACTACGAAAATGGCAGCGACGCGTTCGCATCAGCGATGCAACCGAACGGAATCTAGCACTTGCTCTTTCAGGAATCGACAGACTCGCGTCAGGGATGGGTCTTCCAAGAACCGTACGAGAAACCGCAGCCGTGATCTATCGAAAAGCAGCATTAAAGAATTTAGTACGAGGACGAAGCATCCAAGGGGTGACTGCCGCCTCGTTGTATGCAGCATGTCGACAATGCCATGTACCACGGACACTGGACGAAATAAGTACGATCGCACAGATGCCTCGAAAAGAGATTGGCAGAAACTATCGATATGTCTCCCGTGAACTCGAATTAAAATTAATGCCGACTGCACCGAAAGATTATATCTCACGATTCTGTAGTGAGTTAAAACTCAGCAACAACGTTCAAGCAAAAACATTGGAAATACTGGGACATGCAGCAAATCAGGAGCTCACAAGCGGACGGGGTCCAACAGGACTTGCTGCCGCTTCCTTGTACATCTCGTCAGTTCTTTGTGGTGAACGCAGGACACAACGTGAGGTTGCGGAAATCGCAGGAGTCACTGAAGTGACGATTCGAAATCGATATAAAGTACTCGCACAAACACTGGATATTCGTATCGTGATGTAAATTTTTTATTCCAAGTAATGTGATAGAAGCCTACGACCTTCCCTGTAAAAAACTATATAAAGGTGGGAAGGTTATATCGCATCAAAAGGAATAGAAATAAGAGTTTCACAATTTCGTAAATTCGAATGTTCGAAATCTTTTTGTTTTTGTTCTTTTGTAAAAATCTAGATATAATCTAAGGAAAACGTGAATAACATGAAAGGAAATGTAAAATGGTATAATGCAAGAAAGGGATACGGATTCATCCAGTGTGACGATGGTAAAGAAGTCTTCGTTCATCGGACCGCTCTCCCAATGGAAACATCTCTCAATGAGGGAGATGCAATAGAATTTGAAGTTGAAACATCAGATCGAGGACCACAAGCAAAAAACGTAAAGAAGGCATAAGATTCTCAAAAGAAACAACGGATCTGAAAACACTTTTTTTCAAAAAAATTTGAAACAAAGAGTAAACGATTAATTATAAAAAGAGACTCAAAACAATAACATGATTTAGTAGAAAGGTGAAAATAATGAAATGTGAACAACTTATCATACAAACAAAACTCCTAGCAAAACTGCAAGAACAAGAATTCAAGGAATTGACGCTTATTCAGGAAAAATGCATACCGGAAATCGTCTTGGGAAAAGATGTCGTTGGCCAAGCAGAGACAGGTTCAGGAAAAACGCTAGCGTTCTGTCTTCCTATCCTCAACAAAATTATTCCTAGACGGGGACTGCAGGCGCTTGTTCTTACTCCTACAAGAGAACTGTGCGTGCAGGTCACTGATGTCTTCAGGGATTTTGGAAAAACCTTGGGGATACGGACCACGAGCGTGTACGGTGGTGTCAGCATTGGACCACAGATACACGACATCCGTACATCTGAGATCGTTATCGGAACCCCCGGCAGGATGCTTGATCACCTCCGCAGGAGAACCATTGATTTAAGCAACATTAAAATCCTTGTGCTGGATGAAACTGATAAAATGTTTGAGATGGGGTTTGTCGATGATGTCGAAGAAATCATTCGCCAGATACCTCAGCAACGACAATTACTAATGTTCAGCGCCACGATATCAGAGGATGTTCATCGTCTCGCGAGAAAACATCTGAAAAATCCAGTGATTATAAAAACCCAGTCGTATGTCGATCACAGTAAATTGAAACAGATCTATTATGATATTTATCAGCAGAACCAGAAGTTCTCTCTTCTCGTTCATTTACTGAACAGCAATACCGATGGGTTATCCATTGTGTTCTGTGGGACACGCAGAGAATCCGATGCCGTCTCAAAGAACCTTGCACGTCAAGGAATCCGCGCCTCCGCAATCCACGGGGGAATGAGACAACAAAAACGGGCGAGCTCACTGGACGCGTTGAAAACACAAAAAACCAAGGTACTGGTAGCAACAGATGTAGCCGCGCGGGGTCTTGATATCAAAAACGTCACTCACATCTACAACTACGACGTGCCAAAGACACCGACAGAATATGTTCATCGGATAGGCAGAACCGCACGTGCCGGAGCAAACGGCGCAGCAATCACCCTTCTAACCGAGCGCGACCATGACAACTTCAGGCGGGTGCAAAGTAACGATGATCTTAGGATAGAACGGGCAGATATCCCTGATTTTCGAAAGGTTCCGTTTATGCGACGGTTTGAGCCACAGGGCCATCAGCAGTTTCGAGGACCATCGCGTCATTCGTTTGGACGATAACACAAAAATGTTACATAAGCAACGGGAGAAGTACGAGTTCAAAAAACCGATTCCTCCCGTGTAACATCCATGATCCAATGATATTTTGTGATCTCCGTGCTATTTCAAGGGTAACAATACCTTGAATGATCGTCCCGACAATGAAAAGAGTTGTTAGGTTTTGTGGATGGATTAATATAAAACTCGCCAGCGAGGTCACATAAGCTATTTTCATATTGGTTTTCTGCAGTAAAAAAATAAAAAGAATGCCTCGGAAAAAGAACTCTTCAGTAAATGCTTCAAAAAAACTAATAGCGCCAGCGACCGGATCAGCACTCCAGGTCACACCATGGAAATACTGAATCAACCCTGCCACAATCAACATAATCGGTAAAAAAATAATAAACCAAAAGAAGCTTTTTTTTAACCCCTGTTTTGTCACTCCGTACAATGCACCATGAAGCGGTGAGGTATCACACTTTATTGCTAAGAAGAGGGTAAGGGGGAGAAGCACAAAGAGGAGCACTTTCACCGCTGGGTAGGTGTACGTTAAAACAAGATTGCTAGTAAGTAATGGCCAATACAACACCACGATTAGCACCATGACAAGGGTGATAATTCCAATTTCAATAAGAGCCTCCCTCTTATATTTCACACAATAGATAAGGGGGATAATCATTGGGATTAGTATTGGCCACAGGAATAAATCAAACTCCATGATGACTCACCCTCAATGGATTGTACCATTTTCTATTTTAATAAACTTAAGTACATCACATGATAAAAAACCTTTTAAGAACCTGTATCTTCTCGGTGTTCGCCCATATGAGAATCGCCATAGTACTGAAAGACCGATGTAAATCAAAGCGATGCGCACAGGAATGTATCAAATTCTGTCCCAGAGTACGCGCTGGCGATGAAACCGTTGTTATGGGAGAGGAAGGAAAACCAGTCATCTCCGAAGAACTCTGTGTCGGCTGTGGCATCTGCATCAATAAATGCCCGTTCGAGGCAATCAAAATCATCGGACTCGCAGAAGAACTCAAAGGAGAGCTTGTACATCAATTCGGGAAAAACGGGTTCCGGCTTTATCGACTCCCCATTCCAAAAAAGGGCAGCTGCGCCGGTATGCTCGGACAGAACGGGATAGGAAAGACTACAGCAATCAAAATCCTTGCAGGACAAATCATCCCAAACCTTGGGGAATATAGAAAAAAGAAGCCGTCGTGGGACCCCGTGCTGGAATATTACGCAGGCACCGAACTTCATGAACATTTCAAAGCCCTCTCAGAAAAGAACATGACCTGTGTGCTGAAGCCGCAATACGTCGACCAACTCCCAAAGATAGTCAAAGGGAAAATTAGGGACGTACTCAAGAGTGCGGATACCACAAATAAATTTGACGCTGTTGTCACGAAACTCGGGATTGGCAATCTGCTGGATAAAGAGATTGAAAAAGGAACGATCTCTGGAGGGGAACTCCAACTTGTTTCGATCGCTGCTGCTCTCATAAAAGATGTTGATTTGTATTTTTTTGATGAACCAACCTCGTATCTTGATATCTATCAACGATTGAAAGTTGCCCGTATCATCCGGGAGCTCTCCAAAGAAAAAAAAGTCATCGTGGTTGAACACGATCTTGCGGTCTTAGATTTTCTGTGTGAAAACGTCCATATCATGTACGGGACCGAAGGTGCCTATGGTGTTGTAACCTTCCCTCGTACTGTACGGCATTCCATTAACACCTACCTCTCTGGGTATCTGAAAGAAGAGAACATTCGCTTTGGGGAGAAAATCGAGTTTTTTGCCAATCCGCCAAAGCAACAGCAAGGGTTACGAATCCTTGTCTCTTATAATGATCTTAGTAAAGAGTTCGAAGATTTCACACTTGAGATAGAAAGAGGTATTATCCGTTCAGGAGAAATTGTGGGAATCGTTGGTCCGAATGCGATTGGAAAAACAACGTTTGTGAAGATGCTTGCCGGGGTGGTTCCCCCCACAAAAGGAACAATAGAATACGATCTGAAAATCAGTTATAAACCACAGTATATCACTCCAGATTATGAAGGAACCGTGCAAGAATATTTTGCGACATACGCACCACAGCTCTTTACGTCATCGTTCTACCAAACAGAGGTACACGATGCACTTCATTTGAAGTACCTTCAGGATCATACGTTGGACACGCTCTCTGGTGGGGAACTCCAACGGGTCGCGATCGCGGCCTCTATCGTTAAAGAAGCGGATATCTACCTCATCGATGAACCATCTGCGTACCTTGATAGTCAACAGCGGATGATTGTCTCACGGATGTTACGTCGGGTTATTGAAAAATCAGGGAAATCCGCAATGGTGGTCGACCATGACGTGTATTTCATCGATATGGTGAGCGATGCCTTGATAGTGTTTGATGGCATGCCAGGGAAACGCGGACGTGCACAGGGGCCGTATAGTTTGCATGAGGGGATGAATCGGTTTTTGAAAAACGTTGATATCACCTTCCGACGGGATGAGGAGACCAAACGGCCTCGGGTTAACAAACCTGATTCGTACATGGACCGGCAGCAAAAACAGAACGGGGAATACTACTATAAACTCTAAAAAACATAATAAACATTCGTGTGTTTTATTTTTGTAATGACTACAGTCTTTACCTGGGGACTTCTCATCTTTCTTTCGTTTCTTCCACCTCTGTTGTATACACTTTGGATACGAAATACGGAACGATGCCATCGTGAACAATGGAAACCAATTTTTCTGTGTTTCCTCTGGGGCGCAACAATCGCTGTCGTCGCATCTTTTATCTTAGAAATCATTTTGGAATTACCGTTTACGTATTCATTGTCTCATGCTGAAATGGCTCCGTTTCTTGCAACGGTTGTCATCGCACCGGTTATTGAAGAGTTCACCAAACCACTCGCGTTACACCTTAAATCCGTAAGATATAATCTCGATGAATTAGAAGACGGTTTGATCTACGGAGCTGTTGCAGGATTGGGTTTTTCCGCGACAGAAAATCTTCTGTATGGATATAGTTTTTTATCTGAAGGAATTGTCGTATTTTTAGTTTTAATGGCAGTACGAAGTTTTGGTGGTTGTTTACTTCACGCCTCCGCAACCGCATTGACGGGATATGGATACGGAAAAACAGTGATGAAACATTCGTCCTTATTTGGAGTTTTACCGTATTTTATCCTCGCGATTTTTCTTCATGGGTTCTATAATTTTCTTCTCTCGTATGAATTCGTTGGCGTGATATCAGGTTTTTTCCTTGCATTTCTTTTTGTCATCATCGCGATCACAATGATCCGAAATAGAATTAGAACCCTCGATGAAAAAACCTGTTAAAAAAAAGAAAAAGAGGTGCTTTTTTTCTCTATTAATTCGGTGGTACCTCAAAGCTCCATCGGAGAGAGTCACCATTTGTAATCATACATTTATCAGCACCGACATTTGGCAGCTCACCGTTCACATAATACTGCCAGTATTTTCCATTTGTTCCACCCACTACGTTATTGATGGAATTTACTAAGGTGGAATCAAACTGTGCATAATAGATAGAGTCGACGGAGAACCCATTTTTTTCTGAGCATCGCTCCAACAAGGAAAACGCAGTGTCTCCCTTATAAGCAACAAGATTATCGCTGATGGTCCATCCATCGCCGAAGATTTCGATTCGTACACTGGTCTGATCGGATTTCTCTAGCCAAATTTCACTTTTTTCAGGAACCTTCATTGCAGTCCCCGTAAATGAAAGCGCCACCAGACATAGTACGAGGAACACCGCGGGAACCTTATGAACCATCTTTATCTTGAAAGGTTGGATATTTTTGTTCTTTCGTGCGACATACGCCAGAACAGGAACTGCGATGGCGACAAACGTGACCACGCCAGAGATCATATGGTAAACCATGAACGGCAGTCCCGCGGTAAACACCGCGATAAGAGACGGTGCATCATGGGGGTACATCAGGTACCACCAACCAAGGTTTGTCCATACATCATACAGTAAGACAAATCCAACGCCAAGTCCGGCAGCAAGACCAACGGTCTTGAGACGCAGCTGTCCTAGTCCACTCCATAGTCGTTCTTTGTTGAATAGATTGATAAGTGCAATAATGGCAAACCCGGAGTACGTAAATAATACGATTCTGTTCATTTGATTTCCGACAAAAATCGGGTTTCCAATCAGCAAATCACTTCCGATCATGCTTGCAAGGGGGACAACTAACGCCAGGGGCGATCGCATTACCATCACTGCCAGAAACGTCACTACCATAATGACTTCAAAGTTAGGAAACGGTTGTACTCCCATTCCAAAAAGGACATACCGTCCGATTGTTCCAAAAAGTATAAGTCCTATCATGACTATCAATTGCTGTAGATTCGTCTGATTTTTTATGTTCATATTAATGTTCTCCCTTTTTGTATGGAATACAATACTACGTATAAGATTTTTGTTTTATTACAGAACATCGCCTTTTACCGCTCGACAGATAGCGATCAGCTTTTCTTTTATTTTCTCATTACATTCCACATCAACGGTAATAACATCACTATAGGTGATTTTCATAACCTGGGTCTTTTCATATAGTTGAGAGATAAACCCTTGCGATTTTTCTTCAAGAGGCAGTTGAAACGTTATCTTCACCATATGGGGTAACGAATCGTAAATCGTCTGAAGCAACACATCGATATGTTTCTTTTCTTTCACAGAAATATCAACAAAGACATGGTCATCAATGATACCGGTTTGATCCAGATGCTCTCGGAGCGTATCAAGGGATTCATTATCGATCAGATCAATTTTATTTAACGCGATGATGATCGGTGCACCGACACCGATATTTCGTAATTCATTCAACGAAACGCGGAGTTTTTTTTCAACGACTTTTTTTGCTTCGCTGCCGTCCACAACCAAGACGACGACGTCAGCAAGCTCTATTTCCTCAAGTGTTGAGTGGAATGCATCAATGATGCATGCCGGGAGGTTCTCGATAAACCCGACGGTGTCGGTGAGAAGAATTGGGATTTTTTTCTCTTTACCTTTTGCGGTGATACTTCTCGTTGTTGTCGACAAGGTGGAAAACAGTTGTTCTTCCACTTTTACTTTTTCTCCAGAAAGCAGGTTCATCAGGCTGCTTTTCCCTGCATTGGTGTACCCGGCAAGGGAGACAGAATAGAATCCGCTTTTCGATCTGGTTTGTCTCTGCAACTCTCTGTTCTCTCTGATTTTTTGGAGGTCTTCTCTGATTTTTTTTGTTTGCCGTTTAATCATCTCATAGTAGTCATCAACCTGGTACTCTCCTCCTGCCATGAGACCAGGGTGTTCTCCTGCTTTTGTCCGGTGAATCAGCTCTCGGACATAGGGTCGCTCGTATTGCAATTGCGCGAGTTTTACTTGGAGGAGCGCTTCCCGTCGTTCCGCGTGTTCTTCGAAGATAGCAAGAATGAGCCGGATGCGGTCATAGACGTTGGTCTCAAACTTTTTTTCCAGGGCGAACCATTGAGATGGTTTGAGTTCCCCATTTACGATTACGAGCTCGAATGATTCTTCTGCATCCTCAAAGTACTCTTTAATTTCGTCTACTTTTCCGCACCCAATATAAAAGTTCACATCCGGGTTTTCTCTATGTTGAATAAACTCTTTCAGAATAGTATACCCTAGGGTATCTGCCAGTTGAACAATCTCTGAAGTTGAATCGTCAAGCGAAATGAGAATCGCATTTTTCTGTTTCGTGTTCATTTTTTCTGAAATGAATAACGTTCCTTTCTACTTTAATTTTTGGCAATAAAAAATAGATATATTGATAGAGATCGTTTTTTGGAAAAAGCCATGAAAGATGCAAATAGAACTGTTAAAATGACACAAAGTTTAAATATGTGCTATGCTATTGCATAGCATTGATAGTACTATGGAAATTATAGCGTGCCCACTCTGCGGTAGTAAAAATACACATTCTTTGCTTGTAGGAAATCCAGCTCTACCATATTTTGCACGCGGATATGTTTGTGAAGATTGCGTTTTCAAAGGTGTCCCCCTCATATTTGCCTCGGAAAAGATATACCAAAATTTCTTGGATTTACAAAAAAATATGAAATAAGGTCTATACCCTTATTTCCTTTCAAAAAAGGAGGAAAGGTATCGTTCTTCATAAGGATCCCCTTGATGTTTTTCCCTTTCCTCCCCGAATAACCAGACCCTTTATCATAATTATAAGGGAAAAAAAGAATAGTAAAAATATGTAGACCGTGCAACCTGGCAAACGCGGATCGCGCTTCGCTGTTTGAATTATTGGCACGATAACTATTGGAGTAATAAACTAGAAATACTTCCTATTTATGTTATTTTCGGGATATTACAAGCAAATATTTTCCTGAATTGAAAGTCCTATGGCCACAATTTGATCTTAGACCCGCAGTGACCCCAAATCCCATACCCTACGTCAAGGTAGTTACTACCCTGATTTTTCTTTTTTTTGTCAACGATTAACATAAAACCTGGGGAATTTTGATATACGAGAAAAAAGGATAAAATTTCTCCTCATTTTTTCTTATTAAACCCGTTCCGAAACCATTTTAATGTAATATGAAAGCGTTGAATCGCGGTGATGTTTCCAACAACTGCAAAATAAATCAGCACCCATTCGATAATGGTTGTGTTCCAGGGTAATTGAAGCGAAGAGCGCAGTGCAATGTGTTGAATAATGGGGAATACGATGAGCAGTGCGAGTCGATCTGCCCGTCCTAACAATCCGGAATAATCTCGTTTATAGCCGATTGCTTGTGCTTGTGTTCCCATATAGCTGGTCAGTAACATGCCGATGATTGCAAGCAATCCAATAGGAGGTCGGCACCAAGGGCTCAGTGCAAGTGCACCAACCATGAATACGTCCGCGTACCGATCAAGAGCGTGATCAAGGAAATCTCCCCGTGCCGATGCCTTGTTTGTTAATTTTGCAACCTTTCCGTCGATTGCATCAAACAGGCCGTTGAGTAAAACAAACAGGGCAGCAAAAAATAAAAAGAAGTTCTGTAACTCACTTGATGGATTTGAGAAATAAAAAAAACCTCCCGCGATCAGAGAGAAAAGAAGTGCAAACCAGGTGAGACTATCAGGGTTAATATGCGTGAAGTACTTCGCTATCATGGTCAGGAACGGATCTACTTTCCCTCGTGTTCTATCCAATACCATATCTGCTCCTAAGCTGGAAAATCTTTGAGGATTTCCTCTGACCAATCAATCCGTCCTATATTATATGTTTTTGTCGGTTGAAAGTTCTTTTTCGCAATCTTCAAGATTGATGCGGCAACCTCTTCGATGGTTTTTTTGGTTGTATCAATCTCAAAAATATTTTTCGTAGGGTGTTGTTCCACTGCTTCGCAGAGAATCACATCTATGATTTCTGCGTCTATGTTTTCCTGTATTTTTTGATTGTTCCATTTTTTTTTCATTAACCTTTTTTTAAGTTCTTTGGGATGGCAACGGAGAATAATCACTTTTTCCATTGTTTTGAGAAGATGCGCAACATGTCCTTCGAAAAAAACAAGCTCGTTTGTAATGAAGTTCTTCTTGATGTATTTATGTAACTTGTCCATGTCAATGAGCAGTGAGTTTCTTTTCGTGTCCATGCCGTCAATACATCCGTTCTGTTTGGCAAGCTCGTGCAATCGAACAACAGTGTATCCTTGCTTCTGGAGCAGTGTCGCAACCGAGCTTTTTCCGGTTCCTGGGGTACCAGTGAGTGCGACCCGCATGTTAGATCAACTTATGGTAGTCATATCCCCGGAATCCTTCTTTGAAACAGTAACAAAGCTCTTGGAAGTCTTTCCGGAATTCTTTCACGTCGCCTTTGATTTTCTTGGGATTTTCTTTTTTCAGAAGCGCGCGTGCATAGAATGCTGCGACGTCAACCATTTCTTTTTCTTTCATCCCGATACGGGTGAGCTCTGGTGTTCCAAGCCTGAGCCCTGAGGGGTTGAGTGGGTCAGAGTCGCCTGGGATCATGTTCATGTTGGTGACAATACCGGCTTCCTCAAGGATTTTCGATGCTTCTTTGCCTTTTCCCGGTCCGATTTCTACCAGGACTTGATGTGATTTGGTGAATCCAAGTTTTTCCCCGAAGACTTTGAAGCCTTGTTCATGCAGCGCTTCTGCAAGGTGTTTTGCGTTCTTAATGGTTTGATCCGCGTACGCCTCCCCGAACTCGAGATGTTCAGCATAGGCAATTCCTTTTGCTGCAACATGGTGCAAGTGGTAGGAGGAGGTAACACCGGGGAAGACCCCAAATCCCAGTTTTCGTATGAAGGCTTTATCATCCTCGTTGTCTGCTTTGTGATCTGAAAGAATCATCCCGCCTTGGGGGCCGGGCAGGGTTTTATGGGTGCTCCCATTCATTACATCTGCTCCCTCTCTGAGTGGGTCTTGGAATCGTTTCCCAGCAATCAGACCAAGCACATGCGCTGCATCATACACAACGTAGGCACCAACCTCGTGTGCTGCTTCCGCAATAGGTTTCAGCGGAGTCGGGAATAAGAAGACTGATTGCCCACACAATGCGAGTTTTGGTTTGACCTGTTTAATAAGTTTCACCGCACCGTCGACATCTATGTTCATCTCTTCGTTGCTAAACGGGAACGAAACAAGGTTAATGCCTCGGACTCCTGCAGCACCATATTTGCCAAACGAGATATGAGCACCATTCGCGGTGTCAAGAACGGTCGCGGTCTCACCAGGTTTGATAAGTGCTTTTAACACGGCCAGGTTTGCGATGGTTCCTGAGGTCGGTCGCACATCGGCGTAGTTGCAACAAAAGAGTTTTTTTGCAAGCTCCATGGTTTTTTCTTCGACAAGGTCAAAGAACTTGCATCCTTCGTAGTACCGGTTTCCCGGGGTACCTTCCGCGTACCGACCATGAAAATCAGTGATCAGCATTTCTCGACATAACGGTGAAAGGACATTTTCACTGGCGATCATCGGCAGAGAGTTGGCGAAAAACTCGTTGTTTTTCATCGCTTGTTTTCTGATATATTCAACCTCATCGTACCATTTCATAAAATCCACCAAAGCTGTATCTTTGACTTCAATAAAAAGGTAATGGAAAACGTTTTCCTAGAGAAACCAGGAATTATTTTTTCTTTTCATCGCGTATTTTAAATAAAGACGGCAGATGAATCGTATAGGTTCCATCTTTTTGGATCACAATCGGTTCTTTCTCCAACAGTCCTTTGAGGTCGATATGATATTTCCCTGGTTGTTCCACCCCAATAGTCTCCGGTGTATCTGAATGATCTACCTCAGCTTTTATTTTTTCAATAATCGCTTTCCGTTGATCATCACTTATTGGTTCACCGAGGTTGATTTTTTCTGCTGGTTCTTCTTGTTCGATCTGGTCTTCGATCATCTTTCGTAGGTCTTTTGGTTTCAGCGTAATCCATGTCTCGGTACCCTTCAGCGTACCCTTGTTTTTTTCGACAGCAAGCTCCATGATTTTGGTGGTGAGATCCTGACCGATCCCCTTACTCATGATATCTCGTTCTGTTTCATTTAATGGTTGTTTCGTGAAAAAAAACCTGTTTCCCCCGCACCCTGGGCATCCTTTCAACAACTGCGAGGATCCTTCTTCAAAGACATGACCACATTTGAGACATTGATGTGGCATTAACTTGCTCCTTTCCCAGGAATAATCGTGGTTTCAATCATGTCATTATCTTTGTGTACCATCTTAAGGAGATGCGCTGGTCCGATCACGGTCATTCGGGGTTTTTTTGCCACACCGAACACCCGCTGGAAGAACCCGACTTTTTCATTTTCGTATCCGCCGATCTCGATACCTATGAATGTATCATGGTTGATTTCTTTCATCGTATGTTCAATGAGTTTTGTTTGTTCTGTTGGAGTCAGACCATGTTCTAAGACAAGGATTCTTCCTTCTTTGACTTCATTTAAAATATACTTGAGTTTATCTGAGGAGGAAAGATGCTCAAGTTTCTGATGGGAGATCAGATTAAACGCGATCCCGCCGTCTTTTTTCGCCATAGTTTTTACCTCCTCTTCTTATGTCGTTTCTTCCCGAACTCTTTTATCATCATGGTATACAAATTCTCAGTATTATATCCGGTGAGCGCACTGATAGGAATAACCGGATGTTGTGGAAACGCGGATTTCAAGGTGGCCGGGCTTGCGTTCTCCGCATCGATTTTGTTTGCTGCGATGAGAATGGGGAGATTCCGTGCCTCCAGGTTCCCAATGATGGTGACATTGACCTGAGTGAACGGGTCCTGTGTTGCATCCATGACGAGTACGACACCGTCGATGTCGTCTAACCAGCGGATTGCTTCAATGACTCCCTCGGTTGCTTCTTTTGCTCGCAAGCGCGAGTCATCCTTGTTCATCCCGTACATGTTCATGAATTCTTTAAAATCGATTTTTGTGGCAATCCCTGGTGTGTCCACAAGATCCATTGTCAATGATGATCCACCGTTATTAATCCTGATGTTGTTCTTCCATTTCGCCCGTCGTGTCTCATGAGGAACTTCAGAAACACTTCCCATGATGTCCCCTGTCCAATCCCGCAGAATTCGATTTGCAAGCGTGGTTTTGCCGACATTCGGCGGACCATAGATTCCAATCTTGGCGTGGCTTTTGCCAAAAACCTTTTTTATCATCTTCGAAAATTTACTTTCTCTGAATTTCTCGAGTATTCCCATCCCATTCCATCTCCAAATAGTGTATCTAAATCCGTTAATTAGTATACAAATTATGTTTATTAGTTTAGCGGCTCAAGATTGTATCGCATGAACCACAATAAAATAATAATCCTTAAATAGCCACAACATTATTCGCATGATGGAGAATTAATTTCATGGGACGGTTTGATTTATGACTGAAGAAAAAATAGGTGGTATAAGCGTGAAAGGAGCAACAGACTCATTTATGGAACGACTGCAGGAAGCATCAACTGAACTTGGTTCTATCAAAAGTTCGTTTTCTAAAGGTATGGATGATCTTGCAAAGATCCAGAGTATGTTGAGTCTCGACGGATTGAATAAAATGGATTCCATGATTCATTCATTTGAAGAACGCCTTTCTGAAGCGGAACGACGACGAGAAGAAGCAGTAGAGGGAGCTCGACGGTACAGTATGGAGCTTGAAAAAGAAAAAGACCGACTGGTGAAACTCTGGGATGCCTATAAGAACCAGGAAGAATCATTGGCTGCGCAGGAGAAACGCGTTGCAGAACTCGACGAGAGATTACGGGATACCGAGCATGTGCACATGCAGTTTGAACGAGATGCGACTACACGGATACAGACTCTGACTCAGAAGTTAGAGGAACGAGAGCAGGCTGTCCAGCAATTAGATGATCTGAGACAGCAAGTGATGAGGTTCGATACCATCAGAACCCAACTGGAAACAAATACGGACCGTATGCGCGGGGACCTCACGGTAAAAGACGACATCATCAGAACACTGGAAAAGCAAGT
>JAPKYG010000051.1 GCA_026394435.1 Methanobacteriota archaeon
GGATTCCTTTCAGATTAAGCTCTGTTGTTCTTTCTATTTTTACCACCCTCATAGTATATACATAATATATACAAAGATTATATAGTTTTCGGTATAAATCATTAGAACCGGTTATGAACTTCAGACCAGTGACCTCTTACCGTTCAACAAAAGAATAATATAATAAACCTGCAGTTCACTCCCCTGAGTCCACCATGGAGCGATTTACTAAATTCAAAACCATGATCTTCCCCAGGGAAGTCATCGTTGGTCATAACACAACAGATCAAATCAAGGGAATCTGCAATCATCTCGCACCAAGTACCAACGTGCTGCTTGTCTGCGATAAGAATACCAAAAAAATATCTGGTGATCGGATTGAAAAGATCCTTTCTGGTGCTGGGTACGAGGTCAACATGGTTGTCCTCTCTTTACCCTTAATCAAACGAGATGTTCTGCCCGCATGGCCCACGATCCGAGAAGTCAACACTGTTATTAAGGAAGCTAAGAAGACCAGCTCAGATTTCTTACTTGGCGTCGGCGGCGGTTCCGTCATCGATGTCACGAAATGTGCAACCTATGAGCTTTCAATGAATTTTGTAAGCGTCCCGACATCAGCATCACATGATGGGATGGCGTCACCACGTGCTTCGTTGAAAGATAAAAAAGGTTCCATCTCAAAATCAGCGGTATCCCCCATGGCAGTCCTTGCCGACACTGCGGTCATTATGAAAGCCCCTTATCGCATGCTTGCCTCAGGGTGTGCTGATGTGATATCAAACCTTACCGCAGTCAAAGACTGGGAGCTTGCTCATCGATTAAAGGACGAAGAATTCAGTACTTTTGCTGCATCACTTTCAACAACATCATCTCAACTGTTACTTGACAAAGCAGAGGATATCCGCACAGGACTCGAAGAAGCAGTCTGGCAAGCAATAAAATGCATGGTTGTCTCAGGGGTAGCCATGAGCGTTGCTGGAAACACTCGCCCCGCGTCCGGTGCTGAACATATGTTTTCGCATATGCTTGATTCCACCGCACCAGGAAAAGCTTTACACGGAGAACAGTGCGGAGTAGGTTCTATCATGATGATGTACCTGCATGGAGGTGACTGGCAACTAATTCGTGATGCATTAAAAATGATTGGTGCCCCGACCACCGCGAAAGAATTGAACATCCCTAAGAAAAAAATTATCCAGGCGCTCATGGGCGCGCAGAAGATACGCCCTGATCGATATACGATCCTTGGTGAACTAGGATTAACCGAGGATGCCGCAAAGAAACTAGCGAAGATAACTGGAGTGATATGATGGTTCTTGTTACACTTGTTGGCGAACAACTCGCCGTCGAAGGCGAAGAATTCACCTACCTTGGTTCCAATAGTGAATGCAGAAACTGTCAACTGAAAACAGTGTGTTTTAACCTGAAACCAGGACGGAAATACCGCATCACAAAACTACGAGATAAACACCATGAGTGCGGCATCCATGAAGGAAAAGTTGTCGTAGTCGAAGTCGAAGAACTCCCCTTAACTGTTGCTATCACCAAAGAACTTACAGAGGGATCAACGACAACGGTGGAAAAAAAAGAATGCAAGAACATCGGGTGCGACTCTTTTGAAATCTGCACCAGTACAGCACTTCAAAATGGAAAAATCTACACTATTAAGAAAGTGTACGGAAAAATGGAATGCCCAAAACACCATGTGTTATATAAGGTGGACGTCATTGATTAATAACTGTTAAATGATAACCATCTTGTAAAACCGTTTATTTTTTTTAAGTACATATCCTACGTACCCTACTTTTAGTAAAAAAAAAGGGAAAAATTGAGACGGTTTAGATCTTTGCTTCGTTTTTCAAGAGTTTTACCTTATCGAGTTTCTCCCAGGTAAAATCGGGGTCTTCTCGTCCAAAGTGACCATAGGCAGCGGTATTTTTAAAGATTGGTCGGCGCAGGTCAAGTTGATCGATAATATCAGCGGGTTTTATGGGGAAAAATTCTCGTACGAGTACCTCGATTGTATCAAGGGAAATCTTATTTGTTCCAAAACAATCAATATTAATGGAAACCGGCTCTGCAACTCCGATCGCATAGGCAAACTGGATTTCACATTTCTCTGCAATACCTGAGGCGACAATGTTTTTTGCGATATACCGTGTAGCATAGGCAGCACTACGATCGACTTTTGTCGGATCTTTACCGGAAAATGCGCCGCCCCCATGTCTGCCGATGCCCCCGTAGGTATCAACTATAATCTTTCTTCCAGTCAATCCAGCATCCGCGTACGGACCACCACGGATAAATGCTCCTGTGGGGTTCACATGATAAACGGTATCTTTATCTATCCATTCTTTACAGACGGGTTTAATCACCGTTTCGATAACATCTTTTCGTATCCTATCATGGGAGACACCACCATCGTGCTGTGTCGATACAACAATCGTATGGGCTCGAACGGGTTTACCTTTTTCATCGTATTCAATCGAGACCTGTGATTTACCATCCGGCCGCAGGTACGAAATTCGGCCATTTTTTCTGATCTCCGATAATCGTTTGGTTAGTTTATGCGCTAGTAGAATCGGTAGTGGCATGAATTCCTTGGTTTCGTTGCAGGCATATCCGTACATCATCCCTTGATCGCCTGCGCCTTGCTCTTTATGCAGACCTTTTCCTGCAGTGACGCCTTGGGAGATATCGGGGCTCTGTTCTGTAATCTGGACCCAAACCGAGCAGGTTTCCCATTCTATGCCATATTCTGATTTGGTGTACCCGATTCCTTTGATGGTGTCGCGGACCACATGCGGGATGTCGATGTAGGCATCTGTGGTCATTTCACCAAAAATCATGACGCCTCCGTTCTTTGTTGCGGTCTCTACAGCAACTCGGGAGTTTTTATCCTGTCGGAGTGCTTCATCAAGTACCGCGTCGGATATCAGATCGCACATTTTATCAGGATGTCCTTCGGTAACAGATTCTGAACTTATGATACTCTTTCGTTTTGTCATACACTCACCCATTAAAGAAACCATAATATAAGGAAATCCACAACTCGAAGTAACTTATTAAGTTTATCAAAAAAGAAATTTATTGGTAAAAAAAAATAAAAAAAGATGGTGTTTACCCTATTTTCCGGGTTGTCACCCACATCTCGTCATCCATGGTGCCGTAGATATCATCATCAGAGATATTCTTTGGCTGTTTCTTATCGACAATGAGTGCGCTGCGCTCGGTGCCTATCTCTTTTGAGTATCGGGAGATTGTGTCTTTTTTCAGACGCCAGTAATGGGTACGCCATTCCCGACCGTCGTACAACGTGGTTTCTTCCCGTTCGGTCGTCAGCATGCCTTCCTCTTCAAGGATGTAGAACAGCTGTCGATCCTCAGGATCAAGCACGTTGTCGATGACGCGATCGTCAAATCCAAAAATATCCATGACGAATCCTGCGTCACGCCGTGCTTCCTCGATGTCGATACCGACACGGTGTGCAATGGCTTTTGATAGGTCATCTAGTGTTATAATTGTCATAAAAATTCTTTCCTTTCCATTTTCATGCCCTTTTATGATCGCTTCCTGTCATTGGTTTTCTAAATTTTTTCGCACTATATCTGTACGGACATCATATATATAGTTTTCTCTAAATGGCCAGTTTTTTATGGTTTTTCAGGTCAAAAATATAAAAAAAGTAAAGCGTTTAAGCTAAAATAGAGGGTACATGATACTATTGGTGGTGTGTGAATGGAGTCTTCCCTTCAGAAACGATTACTACAAACACTACAAGGTCTTGAGAGAACGGAATTTTCGACGTTCCATGTGGTTATGCTTCCTGATTTCTTTGTCGATCATTTTGTATCCTTAGATACGGTAGAAAAGACATGTAATGCGGTAAAAACTGTTGCAGCACAAGGAGGTGGAAACCTCCCCGGGATTGCACAGCGGATTACTCAGGGGGGAAACGCTGCGAATACCGCTCTCGCGCTCGCACGACTTGGTATTAGCACTCATTTGATCTGTCGCACCGATCCATTAGGTATGCATCTTTTACAGTATTTTTTAGGAAACAGCGGTGTGGACCTTTCGGGTGTGAAAACCGATGGAAACCTTGCGATCACTACCGCACTTGAGTTTCAGGAACACCATGCAAACGTCATGATTGGGGATCCTGGGTCGGTTGCTACCTTCAGCTTTGAGCTGCTGAATGATCATGATCGCGAGCTGATTGCATCCGCGGATCTTGTCGGGGTTACAAACTGGAATCTAAATCGCTCCGGCACCGATCTTGCTTGCAAGGTCTTTGAGATTGCAAAGAAACAGGGGGTGAGGACTTTCTTTGACTCGGGTGATCCCTCTCCTCGAGTATATGACATCCCTGAGTTGATAAATAAGGTGTTGACGAATCCTCAGTTGGATATCTTTGGACTCAATGAAAATGAACTACGATACTACAGTAACAGCTCTAATAAAACACAAGAGGAAATGATTACTACTGCGTTATTATTGAAAAAGAAGATACCAGCACGCATTGATTTGCATACATCTCTGTTTTCTGGTTCGATTCGTAGCACATCTATAGTTGTACCGACGATGCTCCTTTCAACACAGTACAGATCCACCGGTGCAGGTGATGCATGGAACGCGGCAAACATGTTTGCAGATCTCCTTGGGTTTGCAGACGACGAACGATTGTTGTTCGCAAACATGTTCGCTGGACACTATATTTCTTCAACTGACGTGGTTCATTCAACGATTGACATGCTTATTAATTCTATTAAAAGGACCTTATAGATTAACATGTTATTTTGATGCACTCTCCAAGGAAAAGAGGAATTTATCGGAAGGTATTTATAGAATATATATTAATTCTATAAAAAAATTTATATACTATCTCTCCTTATCAACTCCAAGAATGGGGGAGGCAAATTTTTTTTTAATCTCTCCTCACCACCTTCAAACTTCCCCATTCTCTCCTTATTCTCTAAGAAAACAAGATTTTCTCTGCTTTTTTGGCGACAGTCTTTCGATATTTCTCATCGGTGATAAGCATGATTGCCCAATCCGGAGCAATACGTGAACGAATCGCTTTAGCGACAGGGGTAAAATCATCCAAAGTCTTTATCTCATTTCTATCCATAACCTGGATATCGGTTTTGTTAATTCGTGGTTCGGCTCGTAACAACTCAGGACGTGGGATGTCGATGATGATATGACCTTTGGGGATGTGGAACACGTCCTCCAACTCGCGTTCTTTCTCCCGCCGGGTCGACACATCCTCAAGCCGCTTCACGACATTGACTCCTTGTTTATCTAAATCCTGCAGTGAGACCGCGTATGCCTGTTTGAAGAGATCACGATATTTCAGGCGCGTGATAATCTCCTGTTGAAACGGGCCCATGGTCTTTAGTGAGGTCATGATCTCAGCATCAGTCATCCGGAAAAACTCAAACGGTTCCGCATCGGGTATTTCCTCCAGCGCCTTTGACAACATGAGTTCTGGGATACGCACGGTCTTATGAAAATACACGGATGAATACATTAATGCACGCGCCATGAGAATGTTTTCTACGACATTGACGCCTTTACGCATCATCGTCAAATTCCCTTTATGAATCATGATCGTCTGCAAGAGCCGCTGAAGGTCAATCATCCCGTACGCAACACCCGTATAGTATGCATCACGCATGAGGTAATCTAATTGATCAACATCAATCGTGCTATTCAAGAGTTGACTGAGGTATGATTTTTTCGACAGTTTCCCTCGGACGATATTGACGATATCTTTTTTATTTACCTGGTGCTTATCAAGGATTTCATGTACTTTAGGTGCGGAAATAAACTGTTGTTCTTTTGCGTCTAAAATATCATAATTCCCAAGAATCAGTTTCTCCGTGAGATCGACATGATCAACGCCAAATCTCTCCATCAGAATCGATTCCAAGGTATGCGAGAACGGGCCATGACCAATATCATGTAACTGAGCAGCGCAGGTGATCAATTTCTTTTCCATCTCTTTCAGACCAAGGATGTCGGCAATTTGAGATGCGATCATGGAGCTGCCAAGGGAATGTTCAAATCGGGTGTGATGTGCTCCAGGGAAGACCAGGTGGGCGAATCCAAGTTGTTTAATGTTATGCAGACGTTGTACCTCAGGAGTCTTGAGTAAATCATCCAGTATTCCGGTGATTTTTATATCACCATGAATCGGATCTCTGACAACCTTATGATTTTCAATCATATGTTTTCTAGGGCAGAATAAAGAAAAGAGTTGAAATAGTTTTGTCACTCAGAATTCACTTGTAGAGCAAACTATAAAACAAACTCAGTCATTTAACATTTCCACAATAGTGGGAGAATGTACAATCGTTAGTGAGGTGCTCCTATTACAAAACCCATCTTGTTCTCTTTAGAACATTGCATCAAATGCCAGGAAACAAAAGAGTTACTGGCCGGGAGAAATGATGTCGACATCGTTACCTTCCCCCATGACCTGAACCAGTGGCGTGACGAGGATTTTAGTCTGGCGAAATCCCATAACGTGTTTGAGGATCTTCAGAAAACCGCACCTATCCTCTGGCTTGACGGAGAAAAAAAGGTAGGATACCTCAGAATCAGAAAGTGGCTCCAGGATACACTTAAATAAGGTTTTTTCTGTCTTTTTTTAGTTGTGGGTTCCTGAATTAACTTTCTCCTGATTTTTTAAAACCATCATCTCACCTCGAGTTTTTCTCCTTTTCTCTCATCTTATCAAAGAACGCCTGATACGGCGTTCGTAAACGCTTATTCTCCAGACTGCTATGCGAGCGTTTATAGTTATAATACACAATAGTCGCATCCCAGTTAGAAAAAATATTTTCTCAGCTGTTGGATGGTTTGTCCAGCTCGTTCCACTTTCCCATTGGATTGTGGGTGTTTTACCCGTACTTTGATATGGTTAATCCCAAATTGTTTGAGCAGATGTTGGAACTCATTTTGTTGTGGAACGGGGGGCAGTTCTGCCAAGATAGTGAGGTGAATTGTGTCCCATGATTGGTCATCACTTGTTTTGGGGTGCTATAGCTTTGGATCGCTTTTTTGATAACCAGGTTGGAGTTTTCTAATGTGGCGTTGGAAAACACGCCACATCCAGTAGTGAGATAAAGGTTGAGCCCTTATCTCACCTTAGAAAAATAAATAATATATTGGGAAGTTTAGCAGGAACTATATCCCTTTCCTTCCTTTTTGGAGTATCCAACCAAATTTCTTCCTCTAGAAGACTAAAACTTCTCCATATAACACCTTTCACTAATTGTATTTGTAAAAAGATAAGAGAGATTGGAGTTACTCTCTCTATAACCTCGGTAGCTGTCGTATTATTTTAAATATGTGTGAATGTCCTTCGATAAATTGAAGGAATGGCATGTTTATTAACTTAGATTTTGGCATAGATACTTGTAGTGTTGCATAGTCACTCTCGGCACCATTTGTATCTCTTGCTTTTACTTTAATTGTGTAGGTATTTTGTTTAGCCCAACTATAAGATGCTATTACTTGTTGTCCAGATGGATAAGGTCCAAGGCAGTCCTCAGTACCGCAACTACACCAGTCAATGCAATATGTTACAGAATCACCATCTGGGTCTGTAGTAACAATGGTGTATTCATAGATGGTACGAATTTTTCCACTCGGAGGGCCTGTAATTGTTGGCTTGTTCGGTGGTGAATTTGCCATAGCCGTCATCGATAAACTAGTCATAACCAACAGCATACAAACAGATATTCCAATTATTTTCCTATTCATTCACTAATTCCCCTTTGATTTACAAAACTTAATCTAGTTCGATTATATAAAATTATCGTCAAAAATTAATACAAAATCTTAGAATTAATAAAATTACTGGCATTTTGCGTTTTGACTGATGATAACAGTGTAGAAGGAGAAAACAATGATGTTTTTGGGATGCATGGGATGGAGTTACCGATTGAGAAATTTCTTTCATGATGAGAAGAGATGAGCAAAGAATTTCTTTTTCTTTTTGGACAGGGAACAGTAGGTGAATCAGTTCAAACGTCTGATGACTGGTTTTGTGATGGCTGAAAGCAAGACTATCGCTCATATGAATGATCTTTTCACGTTTTTCATACCACTCAGTCGAATCTGAATCGTTTTGTCGCCAGTTCTGATTGGAATCAGGAGGAGACGAGCAGAATCCAGATCGCTCTGATCAATAAGGGTGAACAAGAAGGAGTTGTAGTATTTGATGATTCCTTTTGTGGAGAGAAATTATGGGACGGAGATCTACGGGGTTGATTGGCAATCGGGATCACGCTAAAAAGAGAAATATTTAGGGGTTGCACATAGCGGAAGATGCTCTGGTCCGGAAAAAACGGCATCTCTCCATTGTTTTCGATTGTGTATGTTCGGAAACAGAGCCGGTGGATCGCTAACGGTGGTTTCCGAAGAAAAAGAGAGATTCAACGAGAGCATCTTGATCGACTGGTTGTGCTCCCGCTTCATTTCTCCTGTGTCGTGATGGATAACTGGTATTTCTGTAAAATACGTACCCAACATATCGAACAGCTGGGTAAGGACTGGGCTGCTCAATCGAAAACCAACAGATTGGTCAAATTCCAAAAACGATGGTTTGCTCTGAAACGATTTGCACAAACTCTCATTCAGGATACAAATTTCCGAGTGGTACAGCTTGGGGATAACACCTATATGAGGAAAGCAATTACGATACAGATGAACGGTATGGGAGTCGTATGACTTCTTGTTTCATTGAACAATCATGGGAACTTTGATTTTTATGTCTCCCGCAGATTAGATTGGGATGAAATTGCCATGATCACACGATATTCCCGACGGTGGGACATCAAGGTATGGCACAGGGAGGGCAACGTGAGATACGGGATAGAGGACTGTCAGGTAGGTTAGGCTACGGCGTAATGAATCGCTCAGCAGCGCAAGCAGCTGGCCTTGAACGCGGTGAGGCGGTCACCCCTCCTCGAAATCGCCTCCTTGCTTTCATCGGTGTATGCCATGCTGACATAACAGGGTCGGATTCCTGATGAAGAAACATCGCTGGAGAGCTGTTGAGCTTGTAGGTCAACATATCTCATCTGTACAAAACATCGGGAGACCTGGAGGCAGAACAGATCATTGAAGGCATTCTGTGTCCGTACAAATCCACGATGATCAAACAGGTAACACAAGAGCAAACGCAAAACAGCAGTCAAGTAATATGTTTTTTTAACCTTTTTTAACCAAATATTAATTAGGGGGATATCGCTATTCGCGGATGAATGGATGATCTCGAGGTAATAAAAAAGAAAAAACTTGAGCAATTAAAGAAACAATATATGAATAGAGGAAAAACCATGGAAAAAAAATGGCCAGACACCCCAATTCACCTTCTTGATGCCGATATAGATGAGACGATGAAGAAATATCCGACGATCGTGATTGATTGCTGGGCGCCCTGGTGCGGTCCTTGCCGTATGATCGGACCAGTCATCGAGGAACTTGCAAGAGAAATGAAAGGAAAAATCGTGTTTGGAAAGCTGAACGTTGATGAAAACCCGCAGACTTCGATGAAACATAAAATCATGAGTATACCGACGTTGCTGGTGTTTAAAAACGGGGCTTTAGTTGATCGGTTCGTTGGTGCAATGCCAAAAGACATGCTCATCCAGAAATTGAAACCTCATCTATAAATACTTGTTTGGTGATGATGATTTCAAGAATAAAAAAACCGCCTGTTCTTTTCCTTGTTTTTCTATTTGTTTTTCTCACTGTTTTCGCTGGTTGTACAGAAGAAAAAAGTAATACTGGTGAGGATTTTTCGTTTACATCTCTAGACGGTGAGACGAAACATCTAAGTGATTTTTACGGAAAGGTTATTGTGCTTGATTGTATGGCGGTGAACTGTCAACCATGTATGTTTGAGATGTTTGAGTTGAAAAAGATATCAGAAAATTATTCAAAAAATGATGTCATTATCCTTTCGATAGACGTCTGGGTATCAAGTGGAGAAACCGCATCCATGCTTCAAGACACTATCGATGCCTTCAAAAACCAGGTTAACATGACGTTAGACTGGACGTTTGGTTTGGATGATTTGCAAGGAACCATTCAAAACAC
>JAPKYG010000148.1 GCA_026394435.1 Methanobacteriota archaeon
CTGACGTACTGTCTTCATGTGATCCTCCGATTCGAATTAGAGCTGGATCTTATTGAGGAGAAAATCACGGTTGCAGAGTTACCACAGTGTTGGAACCAAAAAATTACTGACTTTTTAGGTATCACACCGAAAACCGATAAAGAAGGAGTATTGCAGGATATGCATTGGAGCGGGGGTGAGTTCGGGTATTTCCCCACCTATGCAATCGGAACAATCTACGCATCACAGCTCTTCAAACAATTCTTAAAAGAACACACGACAATGCGGGAAGAAATCTCCCGGGGTAATTTCACTGTCATATTGAACTGGCTTTCCGAGCATGTTTATCAATACGGACGTTTGATGACAGCTGATGAGATCATCAAGAAAACCTGTGGTGAAGGGTTAAATTCTAAAGTCTTCGTTACATATCTAAAAGAGAAATACAACCCACTTTACGAGGTATAAGGAGTTGATGAGCCTGGCAACAATGGTATTAGTCAGACATGGGCAATCACAATGGAATTTAGAAAACAGGTTTACCGGCTGGGTGGACGTTCCGCTCTCTGTAAAAGGAAGAGATGAAGCAACGTCTGCTGGAAAGAAACTCAAAGACATGCGATTTGACACGATGTATGTCTCTCATCTCATGAGAGCGATTCAAACAATGCATTACATCTTGCTTGAATTAGCAGATAAACGAATCCCGATTATTTATCATGAGGAAAAACGCATTCATGATTGGGAGCATTATAGCGGTGACCGGGAGAATGAGATCCCCATCTACCAATCCGTTGATTTGGCAGAGCGATATTATGGTGATCTTCAGGGATTAAACAAGGCAGATACCATGAAAAAATATGGTGAGCAACAAGTCCATATCTGGCGACGTAGCTACGATGTCAACCCGCCGAAAGGGGAAAGTCTCAAAGACACCTGTGAGCGAACCATCCCGTATTATAAAAATTATATTTTACTGGAGTTGCAGGCAGGGAAAAACATTCTCATCATCGCCCATGGTAACAGCCTCCGATCTATCATCAAGTACGTAGAAAACATATCTGACGAGGATATCCCAAACGTCGAGATACCAACCGGTGTTCCGATCGTTTATACCTTTGATGCCCAGATGAAACTCCAGAAAAAGACGTTATTAGAGTAGGATAAAACCTAAATACCTGTTTTTTATCACTGTTTATTAATTAATTTCGAGAGAGAGTATATGATTGAGCAACGATTCAAATGCCCGAACTGTGGTGAAATTGCCTCCTTCTTCGGAAATCCAGGAGAGCAGATGACAGTCTCCTGTACAGCCTGTAACTCAAAAGGCCGCATTACCATCCCGGTTCTTGCACAGAACAATAACTCTGCTATCGAGGTTTCTAATCTGAAGAAAGTCTACGGTGATCTGACTGCGGTAGATGATATCTCCTTTTCCGTGAAAACTGGAGAAGTTTTCGCGTTTCTCGGGCCAAACGGGGCAGGCAAAACAACCACCGTGGAAATGATTGAATCTATTAGGGAACCAACCGCGGGATCCATCACACTATTAGGAAAGGATATTAGAACCCAGTTTAACGAAGTAAAAGAACACATTGGGATTCTTCCCCAGGAATTCCATTCCTTTGAACGATTAACGGTACGTGAAACCCTGGTGTATTTCTCAAATCTCTACAAGAAAAAAGCTGATGTTGACGAAATTATACAATCCTTAGATTTAACGTCCCATAAAAATATGTTGTACCGGAATCTTTCTGGTGGATTGAAGCAGCGGGTTGGTGTCGCAATCTCATTGGTAAATGACCCAGAGATAATCTTCCTTGATGAACCAACAACTGGGTTGGACCCCAAAGCCCGACGAGAGGTCTGGGGTGTGATCGCAGGATTACGCAAGAAAGGAAAAACCGTGTTTCTCACCACACATTATATGGAGGAAGCTGAGTTCTTGGCTGACCACATTGCGGTTATTTTCAAGGGGAAAATCATCGCAGAGGGCACCCTTGAGGACTTGATCCGTAACTATGGAAAAAGTAGTACCCTGCATATTAAGAAGTGTAAAAACGCCACTGATGTTATTGAAATGCTGAAACAAGAAGGATACGATGAGGTATCCTCAGAGGGTAACGGCGATATTGCAATTAAGATAGACTACAAAGAACGTGTATTAGAAATATTATCGCATCTGCGCCATGATTGCATTGAATATGAGAGTCTCGACATCAGACGATCAAATCTCGAAGAGGTCTTTTTACGACTGACTGGTTCAAAACTAACGGAGGACAAACAATGAACCTCAAAATCGTGTGGATGGATTTCATTTACAGTGTAAAGGGATGGTATCGTAGCAGAGGCGGCATGTTTTGGAGCCTCGCGTTTCCTGTGATTCTTATTTTATTGTTCGGTGCGATTTTCTCAGGTGTTGGTAGTTCGAAATACACCTTGTATATACAAGACCAGGATCAAACAGAGATGTCCAGAGGGTTTAATGCAACACTGAATGCAACAAAGCTCTTTAACATCAACATTGTAAAAACTGATGTGAACGTTACCTCCTTTATCAAGGAGAAGAACATCAAAAGTTTGATTGTGATACCAAAGGGATTTGAACAGACCATCAAAAACTCGTTTATGAATCCATCGGCACGGGTGAATCTCTCATTTTATTTTGATCCTAGTGAGCAGACAACAACCCAGGTCATACGAAGCGTTATCTCCAGTATTCTACAAGAGATGAACAAAAATCTTTCTCAAGGGAGAACAATCATCGGGGTAAGCGAGATAAGCACGATTACTGAAAACTTCAATTTCATTGATTTCTTTCTGCCGGGGATGATTGGCTTTACCATCATGCAAGGCGCTATTTACGGCAGCATTGAACGGAATACGAAATACCGGAAAGACGGCATCCTTCGGAAATTGCTGACCACGCCGATCACGAGAACCGAATGGATCCTTGCGAAGATGTTATTCATGATGTTCCTAGCTGCTCTTACGACCGCATTGATTACGATCATTGGTATTTTAGTATTTGGTATGACTGTGAATATTTCTCCTCTGGTGATTATTATCCTTATTGCGACCAGTTTCCTATTCTCTGGGATGGGGATGCTTATTGGTCGGTTTGTCAAAGAAGAAGAAACCGCAGATACCGCGGCTGGGGCAATCAGCTTCCCTATGATGTTTCTTGCAGGAACATTCTTCCCGTTAGAACAAATGCCGCAGTTCCTTCAAACAATCGCACACATACTCCCTCTTTACTATGTGAACGAAGGGCTACGGAATTCGATGATTTACCTGAACCAAACAGAATCGCTGATCAACGGTGCCGTCGTTATTATCTTCGCAGCTGTTTTCTTCATTACCGGGGTGCTGTTGACGAAGTGGAAGGAAGATTAACTCGCCGGGTAACTAAAATTCGTGTTTTTGAAAAATGAGAAATCAAGGTTGCCCCAGTCGTTAAAATCTCCTCGTCCATGAGAACCATCGGAAAAATCCATCATTGCAAAGGTGTATACATAATTCAAGAGGCTCCTATAATTACTATAGAACCAGAATTCTTTGTAGATTGGTTTCATCGTCATGTGGTTATCAATACCGTTATATTTAGTTACGATGAGACCAAAGGTATGTCCTGTTTCATGCATCGCTGAGGTCATCGCGAGCCATTCGCGACGATAATGCGGATATTTTTCTCCTAATAATTGCGCACCAATGACAAATGAATTCAGGCTATCCCAACCGACCACTGCGAATCCTGGTCCTTCAGTGTAGTCGCAAATTAATCCATAGTGGAAGATGCGTTGCCGTGGGTTGTTCAAATCATTGTGAAGGAAATAATCCCAATAGAGGTTTATGAGGTCTGCGTAGGAGACAAACGATCGAGAAGGTATTTCTTCTCCACCACTGAGGTTTCCTGTGTCAACATGAAGAGTGATGTTGTGTTCTAAGGGATTGGAGCCAAATTGATCCATGTAACATTCTTCGATGTTATTTAATGAATCATTATCTGGGTCTAGATGCTGATGATCATCCCAGACGGCCGGGTTGTATCCCCATTTAATTTCCCACCAGTCTGGTGCTCCATCGCTATCTGTATCAGGGTCTGAAAAGGTGATGTGTTCTGGCCAAGGGTCTGTGTAATTTGGTTTTTGAAAGGTTTTTTCTAGAATCCAGTTTGGTCCTACATCCGGCATCGGGAATGAGAGCCAGGGTGCATAGGTAATTTCGCGTGGGTTCCAGGTACCACGATCTGCTCTGGTAAGACCGGTGTGCGCTGGTCCATTCTTGGATCCCCACCAGTTATATATGGCATCAATAGCAGATGATTTTGCGTACAGTCCGTAGTTTTCGTTCTTGTAAAGGTTGCACCAGGAAACGGCGAATGCGCTGTTCTCCGCATAGATTCCATAGCGGAGATTTTTTGTAAAAATACAGTTAGTCAAAATAATAGCGGAGACTGTTTCTTTAAGTTTGCAGGCAAAATGGGTGTTGAGGGAGAAATTGCAATGGTCAATGAAACAGGTTGACGAATTAACGAGATTGACACCAAAGCCATTATGAACGAGATAGCAATTGATGATGTTAATATAATTACAGTCTACGAAAAACATCCCACCTTCATTATCGTCGTTATCGCGGGCAGCTGAACTTGATATCTGAATGTTGGAGGAATGCTCGCAGAGGAATCCGATGCCGTTGGTGTCTGTGTAGGAATTTGTAATGGTGATACAATGTGTATCATAAAGGTAAACGCCGATGCCGTTGTGGTAGAAGGTACATTGATCGATAGTGACAAATGCGGATGATGAGAACATAATGCCGTAACCATTGGTATGGAATCGACAATTTGTTATGATGGTTTCACTGCTGTTTTGTACAGAAATACCGGTGCGTGTCCGGTAGATGGTACATTCGGTGATGGTGGTGGTGTTTGCGGTAACGGTAACGCCTCCATTTCCTTGATATCCCCCAGAGTTTCGTATCGTGAATTTACTGATGTACACGTTGTCGCTGGTGATGGTAATGATAGATCCATTATTCTGTCCGTCGATGACGGTGTTTTCCTGTTGTTGCCCTCGGAAATAAATCGATTTATTGATGGTGACTGTTTCGTTGTATATGCCATTGAACACGTACACGGTGTCGCCGTCGATTGCATGAAGGATGCCGCCGCGGATGTATTGGTACGGGTAGTCGTATGAACCATTCCATGGTCCTTGGGTGTTGTTGTCGTCGACGTAGATGGTCATTCCCGTGGGAAGAGCGGATTTATAGGTTGTCTCTTTTTGTTTTATTGGATTTGCGATGGATATTGTTGATGTAAATAGTATGAATGTTGCTAGGATCAGTAGACAGTGTTTTTTCATTCGTGTTCTCCTAGTTGGGACATGTAAGATTCTAATACATAAAGGTATCTCTATAAATATCGAAAAATAGAGAAAAGTATTTGTATTAATAATTACAAATATATTTATTGTATAATGTTATCAATGAGCATCTTATGAAATGGAAGGGGACGTAAAAAAATGTTGGTCGTAGGATCCGTTTCAAGCAATGAAGAAGAACGCGAAGTACGATTCATCGCAGATATATTTCTAATCGGAGAACGAATCAGGTATCTTGCACGTCAACAAAAAAACCAATAAAAAAAAAACGAGGGGGCGCCCCTCACCATCTTTTTATGAATCAAGATAAAAATTTTATTACCCAGATAAGCTCTTTGTCCCAATCAATGTTTTTGAATCCATCACGCCTTGGATCGCCCGGATTTTATTAATCACAATACTGCCAATAGAATCGATATCCGATGCTTCAATTTTCACAAGAATATCGAATTCCCCAAATAGCGGGTGAACCTCAACGATCTCTGAGATATGGGTGAGTTTCTCATACACAGTTTTCTCATGGAGCGGGCTTATACTTAACAACGCAAATCCAATTGCCATGAGAGAGGAAATACTCTATCTCCATCTTATAGTTTTCTTTTGCCCATGGCCACCGTGAGAAAATATTATGAGCCGAAAGCACTATCACATTATTCATCAATCATCCATCATCTTGAGGATAGAGCATGGAAGTTAGAGAAGCAATTCAAAAAAGGCGTGCGTATCGTTCCCTTGATCCTGTTGTAATTACAGAGGATTTGATAAGAGATCTGGCAGGATGTGCACAACTGTCTGCCTCGTGTTTTAACAATCAACCCTGGCGTTTCGTGTTTGTCTATGATCCGGACATGCTGAAAAAGATGCATGAAGCACTTTCACAAGGAAATGAGTGGGCGCGCAGTGCCTCTATGATAATTGCAGTGTTAAGTAAAAAAGAATTTGATTGCGCCATCAAAGAACGTGTGTACCATCAGTTCGATACGGGGATGGCGACCGCGTTTCTCATTCTTCGGGCAACGGAGCTCGGGCTGGTTGCTCATCCGATCGCTGGGTACAGTCCAAAGAAAACACGGGAAGTACTAGGAATACCAGAGGATCTAGAAGTAATCACTCTCGTTATCATAGGAAAGCATGCGGTAACTATCAAACCAATTCTTTCAGAAAAACAGGTGAAAGATGAAAAAACAAGACAGGAACGATTTCCCCTTGAAAAATTCGTGTACCTGAATCGATTTACGAATCCATAAAAAAAGATTAGCCGTACATATGTGTCGGGAGCTGTACGGTTGAGGGTGCCGTCGGTTGTGCCTGTTTAATAAATGCGCGTATTTTCTGTTCAATCTGTTCAGCTTCCTTATACAACGGTTCAGTGTCGATTTTCATTCCAGGAAGCATTTTACCAAGTGTTTCAACAAGCAATGCTGCTGCTCGTGAATCTGGGTATGACGTATGCGCCTCTGCGAGAAGACAAAGGACATCGCGTTTCAATCGTACCCCCTCATAGAGTAACACGCCGGTGATACCAGTAATCATTCCTTCTTGTGTCTCTTCAATGGTATACGTCTTAAGGACATCCTTCATTTTTTGTGTACTTGCGACTCCATGAGTTTTTAATTTTTTTGGGTCCAGAGCATGTGTTCCTTCTAATGTTACAATAAAGCTGCATTTCTTTTTCTTTGCCCAAGCAAGAATTGCATCCCCAAGTGGGTGAATGATATCGACTGTGGGCATAAACTCAGAGATGATAACAACGATTTGTTCACAGATGCCCTCAGGCTCACATTTTTTCTTTCCAGCGTAGATTCGTACTGGTGGGGATGGGACTCCCTTATGGATGACTGCTGCAGGCATGAAATATCGGGATTGGATCGTTCCAATTTCCTCAAGTTTTAATTGATCGATGATGAAATGTCCAGCAATCGAACTGACAAGCCCAACTGTAGGGAATGCCTCAATGAGGATTGAATTTGAAAGATCAACTTCCTTATACTCTATGATCTGAATATCTTTCTCCATGATGCCCACAGGTAGTACATCTCTTGTATATTCTTAATTATTATCATTCCAAAGAAAAGAGATGCATGTTTTTTATAATACAAGATCAGTTAATTCTGATAACCTCTGAATCGTGATATCAGCATCAATGTTGAGACCGATGACAATACATCCTGCTGCTCGTCCTGCTTTGACATCGCTCTCTGTGTCTCCAACCAAGAGGGCGGTTTTCGGGGTAACACCAAGTTGTTTACACGCTGCAAATACGATCTCAGGATCAGGTTTTGCTTTCAGCACATCATCACTGGTAATAATCGCCTCGAAATACTGCGTGATATCAAACTTCTTAAGAATCTGTCGCGCACAATCAGTTGGCGTATTGGTAATGACCGCTTTCTTGTAAGAAACAAGCTGTTTCAACGCACTCTTGGTATCAGGATAAATTCTGATATAATCGAGATGATTACCATAGGTGATATTGCAAAACGGTGCAACCTTTGGGTTTAACTTCAATCGTTTCAAGTTCGCCCTGAGATCATGACCCCAATACGTCTCAATAAATTCGTCTCTTGTCAGCTCTTGGTGTTTGAATTTCTTCAGCGCACTGTTCAGCGCTTTCCACCAGGAATCCAGTGAATCGACCAGTACACCATCCATGTCGAAGAGAATCGCACTTGGCTGAAGTTTCATGTCCTTCGAAGCCAGGAGTATCTCACCATGGTACAAAAATGTTTTCCAACCAACACGATTTAAATAGAAAAAACTGATGATTTATGTATGAAAGAGATCCACATCTCATCCAAACAACGAAATCAAATGATCGATATCACCGATGATGTTCAACATCTAGTAAAAGAAGGAAAAATCAACGAAGGGTACGTCATCATCTATGTGCCTCATACTACAGCAGGGATCACGATCAACGAAGGAGCAGACCCAAGCGTCCAACAGGACATTATTAAAACATTACAACAACTGATACCAGAAAAAAATAACTACGAACATGAAGAGGGAAATAGTGACGCGCACATTAAAGCAAGCCTCCTTGGTTCATCGGTAACACTGCTGGTCAACAAAGGAAAACTGGTACTTGGAACATGGCAACATATCTTTTTTTATGAAGGAGATGGGCCACGAAACAGAATGGTCTATATCCACATAGGTAAAACCAGGTGATTATGCAAATCCTTTGATTGCCGAAACACATTCTTGACAGATTTTTTTAGGTTTTCCTTTAACATGGATATGCTTCATTTTTTCTTCTTCAATTTCACAATTACACACAACACATTTTACCATGGTTTTTCATCTCTCCTTTTAGCTTCCACCGCGGAAATCATCACATGGTTCATCGGCATCCATAGGTCGAGCATGCTCAGCGTGATCAGGTTGAAGACAAATATTAACCTGTATCTTTTTCATTGGTTTTCCACAGCAGGAAGGTTTTTTCGTTTCATCTTTAACTATTGTTTTTTTTTTACACTTTTGACATTGATAATAGGCAACGGTCATGCTTCAACCTCATTTATTATATAGTTTTTTCGTATTTAAAACTAGTTTTTGAAAGAAGCATAAAGCTTTTAGATGCCAAGGAAATATAAGAGTAATGAAATGTGAAATAGTTCCTGGGAAGAAAAAAATGCATCAGGTGAAAATCTATACCTTAAGCACCTGCGGGTGGTGTAAAAAAACAAAAGAACTACTCAAAGCTCTTGATGTAGAGTATGAATACATTGATGTTGATAAGCTGACAGGAAATGATATCATCGAGGCAAACGAAGAAGTAAAAAAATATAATCCATATGGTACGTATCCAACGATCGTCATCGATAAGGGAAAACAGGTGATCCGTGGGTTTAACGACAAGGAAATTAAGGAGAAACTTAGGTGATGACAGAAAGACAGACGATTTTAACCTCCATGCAAAAGAATGCAACGGAGAATGGTTACTTCCTGTGTCCTGATGCGCAGCTATTAAATGATCTTATTGACGGGCTGGCAACGAACACGAATCGGCATGGGTACGGGTCGTGTCCGTGTCGGGTCTCATGTGGCAGTAAAAAATACGATGTGGATATCATCTGTCCGTGTGAGTATCGGGATGCAGATATAGATGAGTTTGGTATGTGCTACTGCGGGTTGTTTGTAAGTAAGCAGATAAAAGAGAATCCTTCACAGATGGGGCCGATCCCGGAACGACGCCCAAGAGAAGTTCAAGACGCTGCGTTTTCTGCCATAGAAACAAAACAACATACATCGGCGAAGTCAAAAACAATTCCCGTACAATCAACAACCTCAGTGCCAGCTATCCCTGTATGGCGGTGCAGCGTATGTGGTTATTTATGTGCACGAGAAATACCACCGCCAATCTGCCCGATTTGTAAAGCAAAATCAGAACGATTCGAACAATTCGCTCTTAGTTAAAAAGAGTTATTATTAGATAATCTCACGAATTTTTTTCATGATTTCTTCTTTCTGTGATGCGTCTAATTCTTGATCAAGTTTTGGGTACAATGATACTTCCTCAAATGTTTTATGTGCCATAATTAACTCTTTGAATTCATCATAATCAATGGGTCGCTGCCACATCAGATTTTTTCTCATCACCCGCAGTCTATTCAGAATATCATTGTGTTGTTGGATAAGTTCTGGTACCATCTTATAACCTTCCACGATGTTTATCGGTTTATACGAGGTAAAAATAGCTTTTTCTTCAATAAAAATATGTTTTTCCAGCTCCCATTCGAAGGTATCAAACACCTTCATTGTAGAGATAAGCTCCATCCCGATACTTTTTTCAACATCGAGTAAAAGTTTCACAATTTTCCCATGGTCTTTAATCATTAAATCAAGAATTGCTGTTGATTTCATCTACTCTCAGCCTCCATATTGTACCATAAGGAATAGATAAGAAAACTCTTTATAAGGATAGCTTCCGTGTAATAATTATTTTTCTGATGGGCAGGAGTTGCATGCAGAAGGGAAGACTCCCTTTGCCCTGAATATTTTGCAGATGCGGCAGGTTTCTTCGATGACATTTGTATCGGTGTTGTTGAGGATGCGTTCTGTAGAGAGGTTGATTTCTTTGATGAGCTCTTGATCGTCTATCTTGACATTTCCTCGTTTGTGAGAGAGGTATTGACAGATTGCCGCGGGTGTCACTCCGAGTTTTTCTGCGGCTTCTTTTTGGTTTAATCCGAAATTGGTTATCATGCTTTCCGCGATTTCTTTTCGGATGACAGGAAGTCCGTTCCACATCACATATTCACAAGGAGTGCGTTTCATCAAAGGGTACAATTGTTAATTTATACTTATAATTAGTGTTTTAACTTTTTGAGAAATTGATGGTTGTGAATATGGTAAAGGGGTTGCATATAGAAAAACAGGGGGGCGAAAGATTTAAATATAGTAGGTCTATTAACAATTGTTAATAGTGGTATATTGGGGATAAAATAAGAAGAAACCAAAAAACTCACATTAACACGCGTGGAGATGTAAAAACAAACGGGGGAAAAATTTTTGCATCCCATCCTTTCCTCCTCTCCTCACCAACCTAATACCTCCGTTTGTCTTACATCTTCCACCATATTTTTCAATAAAAAATCTCGAAGCTGTGACACTATGAACCAACTATTTCAGAAAATTCAATCATTAAAAAACAGTAACGTAAACACCCAAGTAAATAAAAGAATCAAGGAGTTCAAAAAAATAAACAAAAACTCCTCAGATGAACTATTCAAAGAAATGTGTTTCTGTATTCTTACCGCAAACTTCAGCGCAGAACGAGGCATGCATATCCATAAAAAACTCAGCAAGTGTTTTCTCACCGATTCACAAGAAACACTTGCAATAAAACTAAAAAACAGCGGCTATCGATTCCCAAACACAAGAGCAGGCTATATCACCGAATCAACGAAATGCAAAGATACCCTCCAAACGATCATCTCGTCTCTTAAAGGAGAAGAACGACGAGAATGGCTTGTAAAAAACATCAAAGGACTTGGATTCAAAGAAGCGAGTCATTTCCTCAGAAACATCGGATTTGATGACTATGCAATTATTGATTCCCATATCCTTGAGTTGCTCGAGCGATATAAGTTCATCAAACAACCAAAGACGCTTACGAGAAAAAAATATATGGAAATTGAAAGAATCTTACAAACAATCGCAACACAAACTAATCTCACACTTGCGGAACTCGACTTATACCTCTGGTACATGGAAACCGGAAAAATATTCAAATAGAAAAAGATATGAGACGTACAAACGGTGATATACATGGACTACGAAGAAATCCTTCAGAAACTGAAATCACTCTCAAACCCTGAAAATATCAAGGGAATGGCACGGTACGGGATCAATCTTCAGAACAATCTAGGTATTTCGATTTACATTCTTAGACCATTAGCAAAGGAAATCGGTACGAATCATAACCTTGCGTTACAACTCTGGGACTCAGGAATTCATGATGCTCGATTACTCGCTGTCTTCATCGAGGATCCCGCACAAATCACCGGTGAACAAATGGATCGATGGGTACAGACGTTTGACTCTTGGGACGTCTGCGATCAAGCATGCACAAGCCTTTTTGATCAGACCGTATATGCGTGGAAAAAAGTGTTCAAATGGGCGGAGAGAAATGAAGAATTTGTGAGACGTGCGGCATTCTCCTTAGTTGCAGGCCTTGCAGTCCATGATAAAAACGCAACAGACCACGAGTTCGAAACAGTATTTCCGTTGATTAAACAATATGCTGTGGATGAACGGAACTATGTGAAGAAAGCAGTCAACTGGGCGCTCAGAAATATTGGAAAAAGAAACATCAGATTGAATAAAAAAACAATACAGCTAGCTGAAGAAATTCTTACCATGAAATCAAGATCTGCTAAATGGATAGCTCACGATGCGCTTCGGGAACTCCGCAGTGAAAAAGTACAGCAAAAACTAGAAAGGAAAAAGAAGGGAAAATAAAGTAATAATTATTTAGAGACTGATTGCTTGAACTGGACATTCATCAACGCAGGTACCGCAGTCAATGCAGGTGTCTTCGTTGATCTCTGCTTTCTCAACGACTTTAATCGCCTCGACAGGGCACACTGATTCACAAGCGGCACAGCCGGTACATATTACTTTATCTACTTTTACTGCCATAATTGTTTACCTCGTTGCACCCCCGAAGAGAGTTTTCCTATTTATCTTTTACCGTTTGTATCCTAAGAAATACAGTTTTCATAAATATCGAGTGTATGTGTTTTGAGAATCCCATACTTTTCAATCCCACCTCCCATCCAGCTTCTTATTTTGGTTTATACTTCTCCATCTTTTTATTCGCTCGCTTATTATTTAAAGTAAAATAGAGATAAACAAAGCCAAGTTCAAATGCAAAGATGAGGAGAAAATAAAAGAAGGTAAAGCTGATTTTTTTAATCTCGAACCCGTATGAAAGAGTGACAGATCCAAGGAACGGAATGAACATACCAATCAATATCAGCAAAAGCACCAGGATGATATCTCTTTTCTTCCCCATGGATAAGAATCGATAACCACATTCCTATTAAAAGGTATTTCTGCTTTTACAAACAACTTCTTGGAGGTTTTATCCTCTACGATTACGTTTAGACCAATGGCTATTCCACAGTCACCATTCGGCACATTCTGATGAACAACCGGGTCCAACCCCGTTTTTTGTGTACTCTTTGTGCTACTTCTCAGTGATAACAATATCATATGACACAAAAAATCAGTCATCCCAACAGTTTTCATTTGTTCATCCTGAGCAAGTTCATTCGCAGTATCGGTGAGTGCATCGATAAATGTTGTAAAAGTCCTCTCGCGATTAACAGATTCGTGGCACTGGATCACCCAATGGTTTATGGATGATTCGTTTGCCACCAACCATGGTCTCCATAACAACACCATGGACATGGCTTGTTGCTTCTCCTATAATTGCTGCGTGTCTCCCCAAAGGATGTTTTTTCAGAACATCAAGAACATCATCTGCTTTTTCTTTCACAACACCAAGGACGACTTTTCCTTCATTTCCGATCTCCAAGGGATCAATTCCGAGCAGGTCACAGGCGGATCGTACACCATCGGGAATGGGAACAGCGTCTTCATGAAGAATAATTCCTACCTTTGATTTCTCGCTGAACTCGTTGACCGTGTTTGCAAGTCCTCCCCGGGTAGGGTCTTTTGCAGAGACAACGCCTCCCTCAACAAGTATCTTTTCTATGAGCCCATTGACCGGCGCGATATCTGACTTGATGGTGGTTTCAAACCCGTATCCCTCACGAAACGACAACAGAGCAATACCGTGTTCACCGATATTGCCGGAGAGAATAATCATATCTCCTTTTGAAAGATTGGAATCAAGCAGCCATCGTTGATTGAATGCGCGATGTCGTTTCACAACCTTAATGTTACTTTCAAGATATTTACCTCGTTTCCCGATGCCGCTGGTATTTATCATGAATTCTTGGATCGCGCCTTTTTCAACTACCTTTGTATCTCCAGTGATGATTGGGACACCTGCTTTGTTTGCGGTTGTTGACATGCTTTTCACAATGGTTTCGAAGGTGTCCATGGAGAAACCTTCTTCAATGATGAACCCTGCAGAAAGAGCAAGCGGTGTTGCTCCCATAACTGCGACATCGTTAATGGTACCACAGACCGCAAGAGACCCGATGTCACCGCCAGGAAAAATCAATGGTTGCACGGTATGAGAGTCTGTTGAAAACACAATATCATCAATAACTGCAGCATCATCAAGAGCAGCAAGAGAGACCTCAGCAGTTCCTTGTTTCTTGAAATATTTCAGGATGCTTTGTTTGATAAGCTGATCCATGAGTTCGCCGCCAGCTCCTTGCGCGAGTGTGATTTTACTTGCCATTGCTTCTCCAAGAACATTGTTTTTGTATGGTATGCGATGGAGAGGATTTATTTATATTCTCTGTTACCATCACTGAAAATATATGTGGCAATGGCAAGATCTTGTTCTTACGATTATCAACTTTGGGTTCATGGTAACCGCGATTCCGGCGATTATGCGAAATTATCAACTAAAAGAAGCGAAAAGTCAATCGCTGTCAATGTATCTATCAACTGCAGTTCTGTTGACTGTCATGGCATATGTTTTTTTCACTCTTGATATGTTGCTCAGTGGTGTGTCTACTGCAGGAACTGGTATCATGTGGTATATCTTGACGTATCAGAAGGTACAATATTCGAAATGAAATGGTAGCGAGGGGATTTCCGTGGATTCTATGATTTTGTGTATCGGCAATCGAGACGGCGGCGACGATGGGATTGGACCATATATTGCTGATACCTTAAAGATTGATTCCCTTGATGTTAAGGTTCTTGATTGTGGAACGACACCGGAGAATTACACTGCGGTCGTCAAGCGATATAAACCAAAAGCACTGGTTCTTATCGATGCTGCAGATATGGGTCTTGCTGCTGGGGATATACGAATAATTCCGAAAGAAAAACTTGGAAGGATGCACATCAGTACCCATGGGATTCCCCTCTCTGTTCTCATCACGTATCTCGAGTATGAAGCAGATCACATTATCGTCATAGGGATTCAGCCCAAGCGTATGTCTGGTACCATGAGCAGCGCAGTAAAAAAAAGCGGTGATCACCTGATTGATATCCTGAAAGAGAAAAAATACGAACAGATACCAGTTCTTTAGTACGGGTATTTCTTGCCTAACACCTCAGTCGATGACAACGCGGCAATCGCCCCCTTTGCACACGCAGTCACCACCTGCCGCAGACCTCCCGTAATATCACCAGCTGCATACACACCCCGAACACTTGTTCGTTGAACGTTGTCTACGACGACATACCCGTTTTCATCCAATTTCAAATGAAGCGCTTGTGCAATCTCATTTTGGGGTAACACTCCAACAGAGGCAAATACACCAACGGCAGCCAACCGCGATCGTTCACTTGTTTCTAAATTAAAAAGACCAACAGAGGAGACACTCTCTTTCCCATGGATCTCCTCAACGATAGTATTGAAAATAAAATGCACACCTTTTTCTCGTGCTTCATCCTCATAAATCTTCTCCGCACGGAATTGATCACGACGGTGGATAATATACACATCCTTACATCCTAACTGTTTTAAAAAAATAGATTCCATAAGCGCCGTGTTACCGCCACCAACCACAACAACCTGTTTCCCTTTGAAGAAAAAACCATCGCACGTAGCACAATACGATACTCCTTTCCCTACAAATTCAAGTTCACCGGGTACATCGAGTTTTTGATGCTCGGTGCCTGTACAGAGAATCACTGCCCCTACATGATACGTGGCCTTATCAGTCGTAATCACAAAGCCGGTAGACGATGGCCTGACTTCTTTAACGTCTTCATAGAAATGCAAATCAGCGTATTTACTCGCATGTTGCTTCATCTTCTCAACAAGATCAATCCCAGGAATGGAAACAAATCCAGCATAATTTTCAATGTTTGGGGCAAGTTGGAGAAGACCACCACCACTTCCACGATCAAACACAACAGTGGAAATCCCGGATCGTTTCGCATAAATCGCAGCGGAAAATCCAGCAGGTCCCGCACCAACAATCGCTAATTCATAGTCCATAGAGGACCTCATTGAATATGTACTATTTAGTTTTTTTAAATACCTCTCACTGCACAGCGTTTGAAAAATGGTTTAATTGCTGTGAGTGTTTCTAAAAAATAATCTCTGGGATAGGGAACTGCGTTTTCAAATGTGGATGACATGAGTGGCGAAATGGGTTTAAATTGTTGCAGATAATAAGCGTCTGCTCCTTCAATCCATTTCGCAATCTCAACTATATCCTCTTTTTTTAAAAGATCGGGGATAAAGGTGGTTTTAAACTCGTACGCTGGTGCTTTGTTTTTGATCAGATCAATCGATGCTTCAATCTTGGAGATATCAACATCGACACCAGCGAGTTGATGATATTTCCTTTTTGGTGCCTTCACATCCATGGCAATGTAATCAACAAGCTGTTTTTCCAGCAACTCACCAAGTTTTTCCGGAAACGCACCGTTCGTATCAATCTTGACTGGAAATCTAAGTTTTTTTATTTTTTCAATGAAATCAACGATATCTTCTTGAAACAGTGGCTCTCCACCCGAAATAACCACTCCTTCAAGTTGTTCTTTTCGTTTAGAAAGAAACGAGAGGATTTCATCCTCAGGGAATAACTCTCTGGTCCCCAGCGCAAGATTCTTGTTGTAACAGAACGGGCAGCGGAAGTTACACCCGCTGACCCAGATTATCGCACTAATCCGATCTGGATAATCGAGCAACGATGTTTTCTGAAAGCCACCTATTTTCATTGTGTAACAAGAACCTTCTCTTTCATATCAAATGTTTTTCGATCACGGAACTCCTGCTGTTTTCCTTTATTCCATTGGTTCACCGGTCGGATATATCCCACAACCCGAGAGTAGATTTCGCATTCCGTGGTTTTTTGTTCAGCATGACAGGTCGGGCAATACTGATGTTCACCTGCGATGTACCCATGGTCAGGGCAGACGCTAAACGTCGGCGTGATGGTATAGTACGGGAGCGCGTAGTTCTCTGCAACCTTTCGAACTAAATTCTTGATAGCAGTCGGCGAGGGTTCTTCCTCACCAAGGAAGATATGCAGTACCGTGCCACCCGTGTATTTTGTCTGCAAGGAATCCTGCAGATCAAGAGCCTCAAAGACATCCGTGGTAAACCCAACAGGCAGTTGCGTGGAGTTGGTGTAGTATGGTTCGACGTCCCGCCCACGGTTTTGTGTATAGATCTCCTGGTTGAATGTTCGAATGTCAGGGTATTGTTTCTTATCGATTCGTGCGAGTCGATAGCTAGTCCCTTCGCCCGGTGTAGCTTCCAGGTTGAAGATGTTACCAGATTCCTCCTGGAAGTCCGCGATGCGCTTGCGCATATAATCAAGTACTTTTTCTGCAAACGCTTTCCCTTCAGTCTCTGCGATGCTCTTGTTCATGAAGTTCAGCAACGCATCGTTCATACCAATAAGACCGATAGTTGAGAAATGGTTCTTCCAGTATTCCCCAAAGGTTTTCTTCACATCGGAAAGATAAAACCGTGAGTAGGGATGCAATCCACTATCGGTGAGGTTTTCGATGAGATCTCGTTTGATTTCCAAGCTTTGCCTTGCAAGCATCATAAGTGAATCAAGTCGTTCAAAGAAATCAGTGTCATCTTTCGCAAGATATCCTATCCGCGGCATATTGATGGTGACGACACCTATCGATCCGGTTTTTGGGTTCGCACCAAAAAGACCACCACCTCGTTTTCTGAGTTCACGATTATCAAGTCTCAATCGACAATTGTGTGTCAGTATACCTGTTGTACCGACAGTGAAGACGGGCGTTCCATTTTTTACCTCAAAACAATACGCGGCACTGTTCGTTATTGGCGTGATGTCCTTTATCTTTATCCACAGTTTATTGTTTTTCTTAAACCATATATCACCATAATTTTTTCTGTTCAATTGATATATTAATACTGCGTAATTAGGTTCTTTTCCAAATCTTCCTTCACGCGCATCTTTATAGATACTTGTCGTGGTTCCAAGCGTTGCTGCGAGCATGTTTAACGTTTCAATCATCTGAGGCGAAGAGGTATAAATTCTATTTCTATTTCCGCCGTCGGTATCATAATGACCGGTGAGTGTCCCTTTTCTAAATTCCTTACTCGCGGTAAAAATCCTTGCCGTATATTTTTTATCTCTTTTTATTCCCTCGACATAATCTTTACATAAACCAACTGCTGCTTTTGAATGGACCTTGACTGTTGTTAGTTTTGTTTTTTTATCAGTTGCAATTGTACAATGCGCACCGAAGTACTGCTCAGCAATTTTAGTAAGTTTTGTGATTACCTTTTTTTTGTAGTGATTTTCTAAAGAAAACACTACTGATGTGTCGCCATCAAAGGATCCATCTCCTGCATACGCCCCAACAAAATAACCTAAGTTTTTTGTCCCCCCAGACCCCTCATATTCCTGTAAAGAGTACGGTAGATACATTCCAGGCTTGAGGTCTCTACCTTTTACAACGTTCTCTTTCTTTTCGGCAGAATCATTCATTATATAGTTTAAATGATGGGAGGACATTTTAATTTCATGACCGTTTTCTAGTTTTATTTTTATCATTTGTTGGTCGTTCCATTTGTTAAATTTTCCTTTGATAAATTTCCCAGCACTATATATTTCATATTCCTCTTGGCCACTGTTACCTTCATAGATATTTCTAATCGTTGAATATTCAACGATTCTTCCCCTTGAAGATTTAATTAGAACTTTTTCATCTCCAGCTAACGGGCACATGGACCGTGCATCATCCGGTTTCATGTCGCTGTTGATGAAATTAGAAAAATAAGGGATCCCGTATTTCGCGGTCATGTCCCAGAGTGGGGCAAGTCCATCGTTGTTCCAGTTGAAATCCTTCGTGATATTATAGGTCGGGATGGGAAACGTAAAAGGTCGTCCCTTTGCATCTCCATCATACATAATCTCTGCGAACGCATGGTTCACCATGTCCATCTCATCAGAGTACTCGCTGTAGTTATTGTCGGTGAGCTCCCCTCCGATAATCGCTGGTTCCTCAGTCATGTAACCAGGGACGGTAAGGTCCATAGTAATGTTCGTGAACGGGCTTTGAAACCCAACTCGTGTGGGCACGTTCATGTTGAACATGAATTTCTGCATCTCTTGTTTCACGTTCTCATACTGGAGACCGTCTTTTGCTATGAACGGCGCGAGTAATGAATCGAAATTCGATAATGCCTGTGCACCAGCCGCCTCTCCTTGCAACGTGTAGAGGTAATTCACTATCTGCATCAGTGCGGTGCTGAAATGTTTCGCTGGTTTGCTTTCGATTTTCCCGGAGACGCCTTTAAAACCGAGGAGCAATAAATCTTTTAAATCCCACCCCACGCAGTACGCTCCGAGGGTACCAAGATCGTGAATGTGATAATCTCCTCTGGTGTGCGCATCTCCCATCTCAGGAGGATAAATCTTATTGAGCCAGTAATGAGAAATAATACTCTCGGTCGCGTATACATTAAGTCCCTGGAGCGAGTAGCTCATGTTACTATTCTCATTGACCTTCCAGTCCAACATGCTGAGATAATCATCAACCACATCAATGTCTTTCAGAAGCCCTCCGATTTCTCGCATGTCCTGGTGTTGTTTTCGGTAGAGGATGAATGCTTTCGCGGTTTTCGCATGGCCGTCCTCTATGATGACTTTTTCTACGACGTCCTGGACTTGTTCAACTGTTGGGATTTCGCTGCGTTTCAACTCTTTCTCAAGTATTGTGATTACTTTGTCAGTGAGTTCCGCTGCTTTCTTGTAGTCTTTTCCACCGACTGCTTGTGCTGCTTTCCAGATTGCTTCTGTGATTCTGACTGGGTTGAAGTCGACAATTTTACCGTCTCGTTTCTTAATCTTCCGTATCATGTGGTCCTTTCCTCCTATTTCTCTATTAAATTTTTAACCTCTTTTTCGAAGCTGGTGACGTCAGTGAACTGACGATAGACTGATGCGAATCTGATGTATGCGACATGATCAACTTCTTTTAACACATCCATCACATACTCACCGATGAGTGATGTGTCGATTTCTTCTTTCCCAACTCGTCTGATTTTTTCTTCGATTCCATCGATCATTTCTTCGATTTTTTCATGGGTGATTGGACGTTTCTCAAGTGCTTTTTCCATGCCGTTTCTGATTTTACAGCGGTCGAATCGTTCTCGTCTGCCGTCTTTTTTAATGACGAAAAGTGGTGCCATTTCGATGTATTCGTAGGTCGTGAACCGCTTGTTGCAGCTGAGGCATTCTCGTCGTCTGCGTATGGACCCTCCCGTATCGCGAGAGTCGGTAACTTTCGTGTCAATATGGTTGCAATAAGGACAGTTCATCTCACCACACCAGATATACAATATATAGTATCCTAAAAAATTTAGTATACAAAATGTAGTATAGTTGGGTGGTTTTTAAGTCTTTTCATTTTTCAAAAAAAATGTGGTTTTCTTCCGTCTGATTTATTAACTATTTTTAATGTGAAATGTTAGAGTTTGACGCTCGTTGCATGCAGAATTGCGTACTGCACGAGCTCGTCGACATTGATTTTTTGTTCTTCAGCAAGTATCTGCTCAAGACGCGCCTGCGTCGATGGCTTGATCGGGACTGCGCCACATCCATCCGCTGGTGCAATTGATAAATCAAAGGTTCCGATCTTTTTAGCTATCTGAATCGTGTCTTCCTTGTCAAACCCGATCAATGGTCTGAGGATTGGGATGCTGACTGCTTGTTCCACGACTCGAATGTTTTGCAGTGTCTGCGATGCAACCTGACCGAGGGAGTCCCCCATCACGATTGCATCTGCGTGCTCTTTTTTTGCTATTGCTTCTGCGTAGCGGAGCATCATCCGTTTGCAGACGACGCAGGTGAATTTGTTGTCACTATTTGTTTTGTAGGATTGCAGAGTCTGCCCATGTGGAATAAGCAGTGCTTTCAGTTTTGATGGTAATTGTTTTTTGAGGTATTTCGCAAGGGTCACAAATTTTTCTATCTCGCGGTCATCGGTAAACGGTCTATTATCTGCATGAATCAAAATAATCTCATCTGCATTCTTGGAAAGCAGGTAGGTCGCAACCGGGGAATCGATGCCACTGGAGACCAACGCGACGAATTTCATGCGGTCTCCTCTTCAACATACGCAAGATATTCTTTCAATCCACCGACAGGAGGAAACACGATGATATCAGGGGTTTCATAGGGGTGCAATGAACGGATCTTCTGTATTGCTTTCTCAACATTCCTTTCTGTGGTTTTCGCTATGAGGGCACATTCATTGCTTTCCTCAATTTTCCCTTGCCATCGATATATTGATTCAACCTTTGGAATGATGTTTACACAGGCAACCAGTTTGTCTTTTAACAGCGCGTGAGCAATTCTTCGCGCATCTTCAATGGTACCTGTTGTTGAATAGAGAATCGAAACCATGGTCATACTCATAGAATAGATGATTTTAAGAGTTTGCATTACGCGGGTTTTATACAAAAAGTAAGGGGGAGTTTTGTGCGTAAAAAATAATTCTGCTTATAAACTGAACGTTTGTTCGTTATAACTCTGTGTGTAATAAACATTTATATAACACTTCACCCTATAGAAATATAAACGGGGAAAGGAAAAATGATTAGGAAAGGAATGGCAGTTGGAATAATCGCGTTGTTTTTCGTTTCATTGGTTTTTCCAGTTACGAACAGTTCTCCTCCGATACACACTGATAAAAACAGGACCATGGATGAAAGATTCTTAGTTGATAGCGAGCATAATTCAAAGAATGATCCAGATGAACCTACTGTTTTTCGATCATCACCTAATGGTATAAAAGATTTGACAAAAAATCAGGTCGAAGCGATAGGTGGTCCGATGGATTCGCAATGGCCTGTCATGTCTCATGATGTTCAGCATACGGGAAGAAGTCCGTATAGTACTGCTGCTGTTCCTTTTGTGGAGAAATGGCGGTTCCCTGCCGATGGTTGGATATGGACTTCACCAGTGATAGATGAAAATGGTGTTATATATTTTAGTGGTTATAGTTTCTTTGCTATTGATTCAAATGGAACATTAAAATGGAATAATATAGGTTATATTGATGTTGAATCAGCTCCAGCAATTGGTGATGATGGCATTATTTATGCAGGAACAGCATTTGCTTCTCCAAATCATTTAATCGCCTTTTATCCAAATGGTACAGCAAAATGGTCATATCCAACAGATAATATATTTTCGTCTCCAGTGATTGGTGAAGATGGTGTAATCTATTTTGGGGAATACAATGGAAATCTCAGAGCGCTTTATCCAAATGGAACGTTGAAGTGGAGTAATCCTAATATTTACTCAGTTTACTCATCACCCGCTATTGGAGATGATGGTACAATTTATTGTACCTCATGGTCTGGGGGTAGCGTATACGCTATTTATCCGGATAATGGGACGATAAAATGGCAATTTTCTACTGGCGGACATACAAAAGCAAATCCGTCCATTGCAGATGATGGGACAATCTATGTCTCCTCTTGGGATGATTATTTATATGCGTTATATCCAAATGGGACGATGAAATGGCGGGTGAACACCTATCTGGGCTCATCCAACAATCCATCAATCGGACCAGATGGGACGATCTACGTTGCTCATGCCGATCTTTACGCGATTAATCCCGATGGTACCGTGAAATGGATATTTCCCTTAGGAGAAGAACGACAATGTACGTTTTCTGCACCAGCAATATCAGCAGACGGAATCATCTATATCGGTGCATGTATCGATTACGATCACGGAGTTGGCGGGGAGCTTATCGTGGTGAACCCTGATGGGACCGAGCGGTGGCGCAGCGGTAGCATCTGTAACGAAGGCATTGCCTCTTCTCCTGCGATCGCGGAGGATGGGACTGTCTATATCGGTTCGTTGAATGATTATGAAGTCTATAATGGTGGATTCGATTCAAGAGGGTATCTTCATGCATTTGGACCTGGAAACGTAAAAAAGATTGAGATTGAAGAACCAAAACGAGGGGAGCTGTATTTTTTTGGAAATGAGGTTCTATCCACAAAAACGGGAAGAACATTTATTGTCGGTGGTCCTATTGATGTTAAGGTAAAAACCTATACTTCGAGTGAACTTGAAAAGAATGTAAGTATTTTAATTGATTTTAATCTTCAATATAGTTCAAGTGAACCATCATTCGTATGGACATTGGATAAACGTCTCGGCCGTTATAGTTATGGTTTTCATGTGTTAAAAATAATTGCAACCTATAAAGGTGGTTGCGAATGGTACGAACAATGGTGGTTCTGGTACTTTCATCTGTAAAATTTTAAAATTGGTTCTTTACTGTGAGAAAAAATTATTCTTTTGGAACGAACTATTTCCAACAATAAGAGGAAAAACAATCATTATCAGAAATGTGATCGTCTGGGCAAATGCAACTAACTTAGGTGAGTTGGATCATCTCAGCATTTTTGTTGATGGAAACATTCAATATAACTCAACAGAACCTCCCTTTGAATGGAACATGAATAAAAATTATTATAAAGGTCTTTTTGAACACCATCATATCAGAGTCACTGCTTTTTACAAAGGCGGCTGCTAATGGTCTGATGAACGATTTGTGACCTACGTCCGTCTCCTATAAACCTGATTTTATTCAAAGTCAATCCAGCGAATACTTATCCATATGAAGTGAAGACACAATCTGAATAATTTTATCAAAGGATCCAAAGAACAAATGACTTGTACACGAACAATCACTGCATCCAAAACCTGGAATACCTGCGAAATTTCTTTCTAAGGTTTGAGCTATGCTACATTCTTCCCTTCGATCATTTTCTTTATACAATATTTCAACGATCTCTGTAAACGGAAGAAGATAATCAATATGCCAATGGGTCTTTTTGTCTGTCCTGAGATGTCGCTGTATCCGTTGATCCAGTCCATTTAACGCGGAACCTACATACGCATAGCATCCTTTTTTAAAATGGAGTACTCCATGTTTTCCTACCTTAACAGAGGTGTCTTTCGGAAGTGCCATAATAAGGAGATAGGTGCCTTTCATCGGAAGGATATGTCCATATATTCTTATAAGACAGATTGTGTTTCCTCCTCTTATGGCGCCACATAATCCTCGTTTCATTACAATTGATTCACTTGCTGCTGCAAAAAAAGAAATTCAGAACATAGGAAGCGATCCGAACAGCATTGACATCATGGCTCCCAAAGCGGTTTTTAAGGTCATTAAACTTGAGCAGGTGGCATTGCAGGATGCGATTATCATTAAACAGGATATGCTTTCTGTCGGAGGGGAGGTGGCGATCCCACGGGATGCATTTGAGTTGAAAAAAAGCCCTGCGGATATTTTAGTGATGGGGACGGTTACCCAACTTAGGGAGCTGGTTGGTAAACTGCAGCGTCATTACCCTCGCATCCAGGCGATTGCCGCTGAACTTGCTGTTTTATTAAAAGATATCTCTTAAGACAACCCGCCCCAAAAAAGACATTAACTCATAGATGATTCTAGGTCGGAGGCCGTATGGAGAACTCTGTGTGTCCCCTTGATTTTCGATATGGGAGAAAAGAAATAAAAGAAGTCTTTGGCGAAACAAGTAAACTACAATATCTCTTAGATGTAGAAGCTGCACTGGCTCGAGCTCATGCTGTTGTCGGGAATATTTCGAAGAAGGCTGCGGATGAGATCTCGAAGAAAGCCTCCGTGAAATACGTCACCGTGAAACGGGTCAATGAAATCGAGAAAGAAACCAGACATGACATCATGGCAGTCACCAAAGCCTTAAGTGAGGCCTGCAGCGGTGACGCTGGGAAGTACGTTCATTTGGGTGCAACCAGCTATGACATTGTTGATACCGCAAATGCATTGCAATTCGCACAAGCAACAGATCTGATCAAAGCACAGGTCAGGGAACTTCGGGTTACCCTTGTTGGTCTTGCGAAGGAATATAAGAACACGATTATGGCGGGACGGACCCATGGGCAGTATTCCATTCCGATTACCTTTGGGTTGAAAATGGCGGTGTACGCAATGGAGGTCGACCGGCATCTGGAACGGCTCCATGAGTGTAAATCACGGTTGCTTGTCGGCAAGATGTCCGGTGCGGTTGGATCCGGTGCTGCGATGGGGAAACACGCGTTGAAAATCCAGGAACTGGTCATGGCTGACCTGAAACTAGGCACCGAGGAAGCAGCAACCCAGATCGTGGGCCGTGACCGCTACATCGAACTGTTGTCTGTGTTAGCGAATATCGCGAGTAGTATGGAGAAGTTTGCTACGGAAATACGGAATTTACAACGCAGTGAGATTGGTGAGATCTCTGAGGCGTTCGAAGCGAAAAAACAGGTTGGCTCTTCAACGATGCCGCAGAAGCGAAACCCGATTCTTTGCGAGCAAATCTGTGGACTGGCCCGCGTCATACGAAGTTTTATCATCCCTGCGTATGAGAACGCAATCCAGTGGCATGAACGAGATCTCTGTAATTCCTCCTCAGAACGATTCATCCTTCCTCATTCATTGATTATGACTGATTGGATTGTGTTTCAGATGAACAAGGTGTTTCGGAACCTGCAGGTGTACCCGGAGCGGATGCGGGAGAACCTGGAGAATTCCAAAGGTCTTCCCATGGCTGAAGCAGTCATGACGAAACTGGTGGAGAAAGGCATGGGACGGGGTGACGCACATGAGCTGGTCAGAACCTGTTCTCTGAAAGCAGCAAGTGATAATAAACAGCTCCTCTCGGTGTTACTTGAGAATCCTAAGGTTGCGAAACTGTTGAAGAAGAAAGAACTCGAAGAGGTAATGAACCCGCGGAACTATCTTGGTGTCTCCGATAAAATCGTTGATCACGTGGTAAAGAAACTCACGCGATAAAGAGAAGGGGCAGAACCATGGAAAAACTCGAAAGACTGACCGCAAACACGGAAGAAGTCGTCACGATCGAAGAACTGAAAACGGTGTTGAATAAACCGAACCCAAAAGCATACATCGGGTTTGAGCCATCAGGGGTGGTGCATCTCGGATGGAAGATTTGCACCAATAAGATAAAGGATTTCCTCGCCTGTGGTTTTGATTTTACGATTCTTCTTGCAGACTGGCATGCATATATTAATGACAAGCTTGGCGGGGACCTTGAAAAAATCAAACTCTGTGGTAAATATATGGAGGATTGTTTTGCTGCTATGGGTATTGAAAAGGAAAAGGTGCGGTTTGTCTATGCAAGTGATTATGTGAATGACTCTAAGTATTGGGAGCTCGTGTTAAAGACGGCAAAAGCAACTTCGGTTGCCCGAGTAAAACGCGCGATGGATATCATGGGGCGAGCTGAAGATGAAGCAGAGAAGGATCTCTCAAAATTGTTTTACCCAGCAATGCAAGTTTCTGATATTTTCTATTTAAATTTAGATGTAGCGTATGGAGGTATGGACCAACGTCATGCGCATATGCTTGCCAGGGATGTTGCAAAGAAGCTCGGATTAAGACCACCTGTTGCTATTCATACACCATTGCTTACTGGTTTACAGGCTGGTTCTCGAATGAATCCGATCGAATATCCTTTAAAAGATATACCTCCGGCGGGTCAGGCAGACATTAAAAAATTAGATGATTATAATAAACAACTTCTACCCAATCCTATTTTGGGTAGCACAGCATCACCTTCGGATTTTAAAATGAGTAAGAGCAAACCAGATACCATGATCTCGATTCACGATACACCTGAAGCAGTGAAAAAGAAATTGAGCAAGGCATATTGCCCAGAGAAGCAAATCGAGGGAAACCCGGTATTGGAGATATGCAAGTTCGTCATATTCCCAGACCTTGACGGAAAATCCTTTTTGATTGAGCGGCCAGAAAAATTCGGGGGAAACCTCGAGTTTAAAACCTACGAAGCACTTGCAGATGCGTTTGCCGCTGTACTGCACCCGCTGGATTTAAAAAATGCAACCGCAAATCACATTAATAAAATCCTTGAGCCTGTTCATGCGTTCTTTGAGAAACACCCTGAGAATTTTCAGAAAATGAAAACAGCAGGAATTCTTCTATAGCACCGTTTCTATTTCAGATTAAAAAATAGATTTAAATCACATCTTTAGATTATCCTCACCAATGCTACTGCAAAACGGGTTGATTGTCGGTCTTTTCATGTTTCTTATTGGTATTGCATTATTTGCTGTAGGTCTCTATTTTTACAAAAAGAAACAGCTGATAGCAGATACTCCTACATCGAAGATTCGGTCAATTGCGATGGGATTGGTTGAAATCTTTGGGCAGGTTACACCAATAAAAGAACGATTTTTTAAAAGTCCGTTTACTGACAAGGAATGTGTGTATTATCAATTTACCATAGAGGAATATCGGAGTAGTGGGACAAATTCTCATTGGGTTACGATTAAGAAAGGGGAGCAAAGAGGTCTTTTTTATCTGAAGGACGACACAGGGATGGTATTGATTGATCCGACTGGCGCAAAGATTGAAGCAAGAAGGGATTTTGAATACCAATCAGGTCTTGGGAAGGATCCACCAGACCAGGTCATTCGATTCCTCACCGCAAATAATTTAGCACATGAAGGATTTTTTGGATTGAATAAGACAATGCGCTATCGGGAAACTATTATTGTTCCAGACGAAACCTTATATATCATGGGGACCGCAGGTGAGAATCCTTTAAAAATAGAAGCGACGGAAAACCACGTCGATTCCATCATGATTCAAAAAGGGAAATACGAGAAGCAATACTATATTTCAGATAAATCAGAGAAACAAATTTTGAAAAACCTTGCAATACTTACCTATGGAATATGGGGATTTGGAATAGGATTAATTATTGTTGGAGCAATATTGTTTTTCGGACTTATGTAGGTGATAAAGGAGAAATGATAGAATGGATCTTTGGATAATCATTGTACTCATCATCGGGCTGCTATTCTTTACGTTATTAATCGTACTGTTATTGATCTATAATGGCCTAGTACGTCTAAAAAATAACATCGAGAAATCGTGGGCAAACATCGACGTATTATTAAAACAACGATCAGATGAACTCCCCAACCTCATCGCCAGTGTCAAAGGATATATGCAGCATGAACGAACTACCCTCGAAGCATTAACAAAAGCACGAACCGACGTTCTCAAGGCACCAACGCTTTCAAAAAAAGCAGCTTCAGATATGCTGATAACCGAGTCGTTAAAAACCATTTTTGCAGTCGCGGAAAACTACCCGACGTTAAAAGCAAATGAGAATTTCCTCAAATTACAGAATCGCATCACTGCACTGGAAAACGAGCTTGCAGACCGTCGGGAGTTCTATAACGATAGCGTCAACATCTACAACATCCGTATCCAATCGATCCCTGATTTAATCGTTGCACGGATGATGAAATGTACCGATGAACCGCTATTCAAGGCATCAGAGGAAGACAAAGCCGTCGTTCACGTTAGTATGCGAAAATAAAGAAGATAAAAAAAGGGAGGAGAAATTGTACTTACTACTTGCCTTCATTACATGGTTCATAGGGGTTAAACGCTGGATCTCCGAGTAGATTTATTTGATAAATCGTACAGTATTTCTCTACGTGGAAGGTCAGGTCCTCTTCTGCTGTAGATTTTATATTGTCGTTAATCTGCTGTTGAAGATCATATGGTAAATTGTCTATTATCGAGAGAGGCGGTGTCCATCGGAATGTAATATTAATTTGTGCTGGGAGGAAGGCATTTTTCGCATTCCTTAGTGCGGTGCCAATATCAATGTTTTTGTGAAACATTTCGAGGTTTGCATGTTCGAAAATGTATTGGTTAAAGTATACAGGAACATATACTCCTTTTTTCAGATCACTCCAGGCTTTTAAAAAACCAGCTATGCCAAATCCTACCCCCTTGCTACCAAACCTCGGTTCGAGTGCACCATAGAAAGCTGAAAATGTTGTTGGAGATATATATGCATTAACACCAGCATGTAAATATGCGTTTGCTAAAGAATTTGTGGGAAGGAAACCATCGATTTTACCTGAACCGCAACCTTCAACCATCATGACAGATGGTCCCATTTCAGTGTTTGACACTTCTCTGACACTATACTGTCCAACATTCCCTAATGGTGTTCGGAATAAGAGACCTGGAATGGGAGTATAACGTGCAAGAAGTTGGTACAGTATCCGAGGTCCACCGATACTATCCAGCAGGACGTCACCTGCTACTTTT
>JAPKYG010000070.1 GCA_026394435.1 Methanobacteriota archaeon
CATGTTGAAAGAGTATAGTAAGGAAATTGACCGCTCAGATAAAATCCTTGTTTTTGCCTGTGGAAATGGTGTACAGACAGTAGCAGAACTCTTTGCTGAAAAAGAGGTTCTTACAGGGACTGATACCCTTTTCTTAGGCGAAATCTCCCGTGGTAATGAATTTGACAAACGGTGTATCCTTTGCGGGGAATGTCTCTTGGATATCTTTGGAGGTTTTTGTCCTGTTACAAGATGTCCGAAATCCATGTTGAATGGTCCTTGTGGTGGATCTTCTGGTGGGAAATGTGAGATTAGTTCGGAGATGGAGTGCATCTGGGATCGCATCTATCAAGAGTTAAAAAAGGGAGGGAAGTTGCAGGTCTTAGACGTTATTCAAAAACCAAAGGATTGGTCGAAAGCAGTGGAGATGAAGAGGAGAGTCTAACGTGAGCTATCGGAGTAACCTGGAGACGATTCTCTCAGAAGGGCGGTTTGTGATTACTGCTGAGATTGGACCGCCGAAAGGTTCTGATGGGAAAAAGATACGTGACAAAGCTGAGCTAATTAGGGGGTCTGCTGCTGCTTTTAATATCACGGATAATCAGACTGCGGTCGTACGGATGTCGAGTCTTGCCGGGTCTGTGATTCTTCTTTCGATGAAAATGGAGCCTATCATGCAGATGACGTGCCGTGATAGGAATCGTATTGGTCTGCAGAGTGATGTGCTTGGTGCCGCTGCACTCGGGGTTCGGAACATTCTTTGTCTTACTGGTGATCATCAGTCGTTTGGGAATCATCCTGCTGCGAAGGGTGTTTTTGATGTCGATTCGATACAACTTCTGCAAATCATTAAGAACATGCGGGATGCAGGGGTTTTTCAGAGCGGTGATCTTTTGCTTGCTGAACGACCAAGTGTGTTTCTTGGTGCTGCAGCAAATCCGTATGCTGATCCTTTTGACGCTCAGGTTGATCGTCTTCGGAAAAAGATTGACGCCGGGGCGGAGTTTATTCAGACACAGAGTGTATATAACATAGAGAAGTTTTCGAGATGGATGGATGATGTAAGGTCGCAAGGACTTGATAAGAAGGTTCATATCCTGGCTGGTGTCACTCCATTAAAATCCGTAAGGATGGCGGAGCGAATGAAATTTCATGTGCCTGGGACTGATGTCCCTGATGTGGTGTATCAGAGGATGAAAAAAGCCATTGATCCAGAAAAAGAGGGGTACGCGATCGCGTTGGAAACCATTCGTGAACTAAAAGTGATGTCTGGGGTTCATGGTATTCATATCACTGCTCTGTTTTGGGAAGAGATTATTCCAGCTCTTGTAAAGGATGCAGGATTGTTCAATCAGATATAATGTCTAAGACTTATTATTTTTTATAAACATTTTTTGTTCTTTTTATCTGTTGAGTTTTGTTGTCATTTTATCATTTTGAGATTTTATCAACCAACCTTTAAATATAATATAGACAAGAATTAACATGTTAATATGAGACAATGTATGGATAGGGCGAGATGGTCAATGAGGATTGATAAACGACTTTTCATTATCGGTGTGATGGTTCTTGTGACTGCGATGGTGATGGCTACGCAATACTCGGTAACAAAAATCGGGTACGAATTTAATATCGTTCATCCTTCCAACAGTAATATACGATTCATTGGATCCGATAATTCTTCAGATGCAGTACGTGTTTTGAGGGTTGCCGGGTCAAATAGTACGAAAGTCTCCCTGATACTCAAGTTTGGTAACTTGAGTATTAATCAAACAATCACTTATTCTGCAGCCTTTGGAATTGTCAACGAAGAAAAATTCGCTGTTAACATTACTCATATTAATGTGACTTCCTTGAATTGGACGTATATGAAGATCTGGCTTCATAGCGACCGTGATGCAGATGCAAGTGACAACACGAGTGATCCTAGTAGTGTTTTTATGTTTAACAATGGAACTGTCGTCAATGCGAGTAACACTACTGCATGGATACTTGCTGCAGGAAACAATAATCCTGGTGACATGTGTAGTAATGTCTCAGATAGAACAAATAATAGTTGTAATACAACTTGGGATCAAACCGCTCATGTTCGATTCTCAGAAAATAATACCAACGCGACGACGAACGTTTCTGATTACGTATGGGTGCAGATAGTAATTGAGGTCCATGATGTTGTTGATTGCATTGGTCCACATACTGGTACTATCTTTATCAATTTTGAAGCGGAATGATTTTCATAGATGAAATGTCCCCCTCTTCTTTTAATTTTTATTTAAAAAAACTCTAGGATAAACCTCTTTTCTCAATACTGATTGATAACAATATTAATATATTTCGTAGGTTATATAATGATATCATTGATTCAGGGGTGTATACTTCCACGAACAATGGAGAGCATTGAGTATTTTCTAGATAAAAAGGAAGACTAAAGAACATGTTGGACCAACTCGGAAGAATCATTGAAAAAAGACCATGGCTCGTGGTTTTATTAATTATCCTTGTGACTATCGGTTTTGCTACGTTCATTCCAAGTCTCGAATTTGAAACGAATTTCGAAAATTTTACTCCTGATAATGAACTAGTTAAAGCAAACAATAGAATATCTGAATACTTTGGCATGAGTCAACAGGTCTTACTTCTCTTAGTAGAAAAACAACAAGTAGATAGCACCATTACCCCACAGGCATTACGAGACCAGTACAAAATCCAAAAAGAAATTGAAAAACTTCCGGGGGTTAACAGTACCGTCTCAATTACTACCTTCGTAGACACTGTTTGTCAGATGGAATTTTACAAATCTTTGGAAAACTGCACAGATAATGAGATCGATATTGCATTAAACGATCTATTAAACGAATCTACTCAATTGGAAACAAACATTTTAAACACTGATGATCCAAATGAACCTGCAGATTACAATTTACATCCACATATTTCAAAAGGAAAATCAGCTGATAGTACGGACATTAAAAATTACTACATATCAAAAGATAAGAGCACTATAACTTTTTCCATAGAAGTGTATGACCTATCATATTTTAAATCAACAAATAAACCACCATTATCAAAAGTTAGTACTATGGAGTGGTATATTGAATTTGAAAACTTGTTAACCCCTCCAGAATATAGTATGAAATATCAGATAGCTGCACGCATTCAACCAGCTAATTCTATTTGGGAAATAGGAAACGGATTATCAGGAAATATAAAGCAGATTATCCAAAGCATTAGAAATCACACATTATCCCTATCGTATAAAAAAGACGTTTATCTATGGATTGAGCCACCCAGACAGGAAATGTTTTTCCCAATAGCTATTGATAAAGCAAACATTACATTTGATTTCAACAACAATAGAATCAACATCATTGTACCAAAAGATGAGCTTGGGAAATTTGGAATAGCTCCTCTCTATGGCTCTTTTGAAATACCAGCTAAACTTTCCAATTTCACTGCTGGTATGAGATACTATCAGACACCTATCCTAAGCAGTTCTGCTGGTCGAATCGTTGCTAATACTAGTTTCCTGTTTGATCGTATTGAGCGAATCCAGCAAAGACCAATACTTGGTGCGTTAGTCTCGCGGATGTTACAAAAGTACGGCATTAATTTGGATGACTTATCAGGTATGACTGATATGCTCCCCGATACATTATCGTTGAAAGATATAGAACAAATATGGACCTATGCAGACAAAGCACCAGACACAGGTGTTTCAACCACCGTGTTTCCCATGATTCCACAGTTATTCAACGATTTACGGGTTAACGCTCTCTCGTTCATTTCAAAAGATTATGAACAGACTAAAACTCCGAAGGCCAGTATCATTATCATTCAACTAGACAGCACAAGTGACGAAAGTATCAACAACAATATCATCAATGAAATCAAAGAATTTGACAGTAAATTTGAATCAATCTCTCTACAAGTAACCGGAGAAAGTATCATTAGTGCCCAGATCGAAGAAGTGAGCATGGAATCAATGACTATTATTGGACCCGCTATTTTTATTATGATTCTCTGCGTTCTGTTCCTCGCTTTCAGGAGACCATCCTATGTGTTTCTACCAATCATAGTTTTTGCTATTTCGTGTATATGGCTGTTTGGCACAATGGCCTTGCTAGGTATTTCTTTTAACATCATTTTTGTTGCATTGCTTCCTATCAATATAGGATTAGGTGTAGAATATGCAGTTAACCTTTTGTATAATTATAGAACGGAATTAAGAAAAGGGAGAACTGCAGCAGAAGCAATACGACTCTCAATTAAAGAAGTAGGAGCTGCTATTTTTCTCGCATGGTTCACGACAGCTATTGCGTTCCTTTCATTTCTTACTGCTAGTATCCCCCCAATACAAACCTTTGGGGTCTTTGTAGCTCTTGGTATCACCTATACCTTCATTATCAGCATGACGTTCCTACCCGCACTGCGATATATTGTCGATAGAAAAAAGAAGAAAATAAAAGTAAAACAAAAGAAGCAGATCTTTTCGGTACGAAACCCCATGGGGCACCTTGCACAAATTCTTATTCGTCATGAGAAAAAAGTCTTTGCTGTGACAATTCTTATTTGTATAATCATGGGTACAGGGATTTCGCAACTGAAAACAGAGTTTGACATGAATAAATTCATGCCACAAGATAATCCTGCGATCACCCTGGTTAACAAGATAAGCGAAGATTTTCCCTTTTCAAGTCAGGATCAAGAATACATTCTTCTTGAGGGAAATGTTGCAACGGTACAGACATTACAAGGACTTGCGACTACTCACAAGAATATTGATGATGACCAGTATGTGACGCGAAAAACTGATGGTAGCGCAAAAACTGAAAGTATATATATTATCATCCAACAAGCAGTCGCCAATAATCAATCCCTTATTACTGCATATAATATCGATGAATCAACGAATCTGCCGAAATCTGACGAAGATGTACACGAGTTATATGATTATCTGTATGACAGCGATGATTATGGGATGCAAGTACAGGGCATTCTCTACAAAGATCAAGACAAATATACGGCAACAATAATTAGCGTTTATACTGATGCTGGTTCAGGGGATCTCACAAAAGAATTGGAAGTACTAAATGAAGAACTAGATGATGATCTTAGTAGTTATGGGGATGCATCAGTTATTGTGACCGGGAACATGCTTATCACCTTAAACATCATTGAAAATATGATTGAAAGCCAAATTGTATCTACTATTGTGTGTTTTATTCTTGCAGCTATCATGTTGTCTTTCATCTATCGAAACCCGATACTAGGTCTGATTGCAATGATTCCAGTCATAGTCTCCATACTCTGGGTGCTTGGAACAATGTACTTTATTGGATATTCACTGAATATTTTGACAATTATGGTTACATGTATCACCATTGGTGTTGGTATCGACTATGCGTGCTACATCGTAGAGCGGTTCAGATTTACTGCTGATCAGACAGGCGATGTGACAACTGCTGTCTCTGAAACAATCTCACGAACAGGGAGTGCCATATTTATTGCTGCCTTAAGTTCCATATGTGGCTTTGGTGTGCTTGCTTTAGCCCCCATCCCACCTGAACAACAGTTTGGAATCATCACCGCACTCACACTTATCTATGCGTTAATCACTTCCATTGTTGTCTTACCGCTCGTGCTTGCTCGATGGGCAAACTGGAGAAAAAAACATAAAGGATACATCATCCATCCCGGTGCACCAAAGAGGTTAGAAGATATTTCTGAAGACTCTGAATATACAGGTGAACAGTAAAGTATCTATAGGGAATGAGGATACCTGTGAAATAAAATAATTTAGGGGTTAAACTGCTATGCCGCAAAAACGAATGAAAAAAATTCTGGTGACCGGTGCCGTCGGTCAAATCGGCTCAGAACTGACAATGATGCTCCGGAAAAAATTTGGAAACGACAATGTGTTAGCCACCGGGAGAAAGACCAAACCAAGCCAAACTATTCTGGACTCAGGTCCCTTTGAGTTTATCGATATTGGTAAACGAGAGACGATTGAGAAAGTCGTAAACGACTACGATATTGACACAATCTACAACATGGCCGCGATTCTTTCTGCGGTTGGAGAAGAAAAACCATTACTGTGTTGGGACGTCAACATTAATGGATTGTATAATTGTTTAGAGGTTGCCCGTGAACACAGCATGGTTCGAGTGTTTGTCCCCAGCTCTATTGCAGCCTTTGGTCCAGAGACACCACGAGATAATACACCTCAGGAGACAATCCTCAGACCAAAAACGATGTATGGTGTGACCAAGGTCGCTGGTGAGCTCCTCGGTGATTACTATGTGAAACGATTTAATCTTGATGTGCGAGGGGTCCGATATCCAGGCATCATTAGTAGTGAAACCCTTCCAGGTGGTGGAACCACAGATTACGCAGTCGAAATCTTCTACGAAGCGATTAAAAACAAGAAATACACCTGTTTCTTACGAGCTGATACTGCCCTCCCCATGATGTACATGCCTGATTGTCTGAAAGGGACACTTGATCTAATGGACGCAGATGTGACCAAGTTGAAACATCACTGCGACTTCAACCTTGCAGCCATGAGTTTTTCTGCTGAGGAACTTGCTACTGAAATCACAAAACATATCCCAGAGTTCACCTGTGAGTACAAACCTGATTTCCGTCAGGCGATTGCTGATTCCTGGCCGCGCTCCATTGACGATAGCGTTGCTCGAAAGGAATGGGGCTGGAAACCGAAGTACGGCCTTGCCGACATGACAAAGGATATGTTGCAAAAACTTGGCAAGCGTTACGAAGAAGGAAACCTCCTCGTTTCTTAATCCTTCTTTTTTTCCTTTGTTTACTCCATGGAAAGTTTTATGTGCTACTCAGTATTCTCCTGTCTATTGTGAGGTGAACCAACGTTGCCGCAATTAGAGGAAGCTGGAGTAATTATGAAAGGAAATATTGATGGAATTAGAGGATATTTGGGTGCTGATTCTGACTTTCTGCTCAAGCATACATGTACGAAAATCAGAAAAGAATCCTTACATCTCCCTGGACCTGATTTTATCGACCAAATTTTTGTTGATACTGACCGATCAACCCCCGTGCTTCGTAACCTGAAATCATTGTTCAATCACGGCAGGCTAGCAGGAACCGGGTATCTTTCAATACTGCCCGTAGATCAAGGTATTGAGCATTCTGCTGCAGCATCATTTGCCCCGAACCCGATGTATTTTGATCCGGAAAACATCGTGAAACTTGCGATTCAAGGTGGTTGTAATGCGGTTGCGTCGACCCTTGGTGTTCTCGGTGCTGTCTCACGGAAGTATGCGCATAAGATCCCGTTCATCGTGAAAATCAACCATAATGAATTACTTACATATCCAAATAATTTTGATCAGATCATGTTTGCAGGCGTCGAACAGGCGTGGGATATGGGCGCTGCTGCGATTGGTTGTACTATTTACTTTGGTTCTGATGAATCAACCAGGCAGATCCAAGAGGTGAGCCAGGCGTTTAAGTACGCCCATGAACTTGGGATGGCAACGATTCTATGGTGTTATCTGCGGAATTCTGCGTTTAAAGTGGATGGGAAAGATTACCATACTGCTGCTGATCTCACCGGTCAGGCGAATTATCTTGGAGTGACCATCGAAGCAGATATTATAAAGCAAAAACTCCCTGATATTAATGGCGGGTACGTCGCGCTTAATAAGGGTGGTGTGAAATACGGGAAAATCGATGAGAAAGCGTACACAGAGCTCTCGTCCGATCATCCTATTGACTTAACCCGGTATCAGGTCGCGAACTGCTATATGGGACGGGTCGGATTGATTAACTCCGGAGGTGCATCTGGGAAAGATGATTTTGGGCAAGCGATACGAACCGCGGTCATCAACAAACGTGCGGGTGGCACCGGTCTGATTTCTGGGAGAAAAGCGTTCCAGAAGCCCTTTGAGGATGGTGTGAAACTTCTTCATGCGATTCAAGATGTCTACCTGTGTAAGGAGATCACCATCGCTTAAAGAAAGACAATTTTTTTTCTTTTAATAGCGGGTTTCTAACATTCCTTTTAGAAAAGAAACGTGTTTGATGCTTCCTTAGTAAATGAGTACTGCTTTCACACCTCTTGCTTTTCGGATTGTTGAAAGTAACGTACCTGGGATTTGTTTTTCGGTGATGATGTAGAGTCGTGGTTCTTCAGTGAATTCAAAGTCATCGACGATTGCTTGCCTAATGCTGATGTTGTTTGTTGCGATGATGGTTGCGACATCAGCAAGTATTCCTGGCATGCTCGGGTCTGCGGGGATGATTTCGATGACCCCCCATTTCATGTGCGGTGCGACTTCTTTGAGATGACATGTTGGTGCAAGATTGGAAAAAATCTTGAGAAGTTCTGGTTCTTTTGTGATGACGTCTCTGGTCGCAGTAACAGCACGACGGTCGACATGGAATGCTCGCGCGATCTTTGAGTCAGCAAGTTCAATAGGGCCGCAGTAGAAATTGTTGTTTTGTATTTTCACTCCGTATTCGAGCATTTTTTGTGCAATTTTTTTTCGTTGGGGGTAGGCGTTGAAGTAGTGTTCGATTTGCTTCCACATGGTATAAATTAGTACATTGAGAGTATATAAATACTGTCCTTTTTTTCTTTTTTTCACCCTATGATGTATAAAAATATACATTGACGTACAAATTTAGAAACATTTATATACTCACCAAACAAATAATATCAACTATGAAGCGAACGAAAATCCTCCTTGATGAAAATGATATTCCAAAAAAATGGTACAATATCCAAGCTGATCTCAAAACACCCATGGACCCACCCCTCCACCCGCAAACCAGACAACCCATCGGTCCAGATGATCTCAAAGCAATCTTCCCGATGGAACTCATTAAACAGGAAGTCAGCAGAGACCGATACATTTCCATTCCATCTGAGGTCAGAGAAATCTACCGTATCTGGAGACCGTCCCCACTCTACCGAGCGCGACGACTTGAAAAGGCGCTCAAAACACCAGCAGAAATCTATTACAAATGGGAAGGTGTCAGCCCGGCAGGGAGCCATAAACCTAACTCTGCGGTCGCACAAGCCTACTACAACAAAAAAGCAGGCATCGAACGACTCGCCACTGAAACCGGAGCCGGACAATGGGGATCAGCCCTTGCGTTCGCCACTCAACTATTTGGACTCCAATGTCGCGTCTATATGGTGAAATGTAGCTACGAACAAAAACCATACCGACGAATCCTCATGGAAACATGGGGCGCTGAAGTCTTCCCTAGTCCAACCACGCTGACTAATGCTGGTAGAGAAACACTCAAAAAAGACCCTCAAACCTCAGGAAGTCTTGGGATCTCCATCAGTGAAGCGGTAGAGGATGCAGCAACCCATGACAATACAAACTATGCGCTTGGGTCTGTACTCAATCACGTGGTGTTACATCAAACCGTGATTGGCTTAGAGCTCAAGAAACAGTTCGAACTTATGGACAAATACCCGGATATCATCTGTGGATGTGTCGGGGGCGGAAGCAATTTTTCTGGAACGAGCTTCCCTTTTGTACGTGACAAAATCATGGGAAAAAAACCAGATCTGAAAGTCGTCTCCGTTGAGCCACTCGCCTGCCCTTCTCTCACCGCAGGTGAATACCGATACGACTACGGCGATTCTGTTGGTCTCACACCCCTTTTAAAAATGTACACACTCGGTCATGATTTTGTCCCCTCTGCTATACACGCAGGTGGATTACGATATCATGGAGACTCACCGCTCCTCTCAAAACTCACAAAAGAAGGGTATATGGATGCACTTGCGTACACACAGCAGGAGATCTTTGAAGCAGCGATGTTGTTTGCACAAACTGAAGGATTCATTGTAGCACCGGAATCAGCACATGCGGTACGAGCAGCAATTGATTTTGCAAAGATGTGCAAGAAGAAAAATGAAAAGAAAATCATTGTATTTTCCAACAGTGGTCATGGACATTTCGATCTAGCTGCTTACGACGCGTACCTGAACCATAAAATTGTGAACGGTGAATATAAAAAACCTCTGATAAAGACAGCACAATAATATCTCTTTTTTTCCTTTTTTCTACCTTAAAATGTGTTACACCACTAGGTTTATGTACCACCGTAGTTCTTAATAAAGGGGATTTGATATCACCTTTTAACTGTAGGATTTCTTGGGTTAGGAACTATGAAGGAATTAGACATTACCAAACTACGACACGGAACCGATCTTGTAAAAAAAGGATTTGCCAAGATGCAGAAAGGTGGCGTTATCATGGATGTCACTACCGCAGAACAGGCAAAAATAGCGGAGAAAAGTGGCGCAGTGGCAGTAATGGCTCTCGAGAGGGTTCCTGCTGATATCAGGGCTCATGGTGGTGTTGCACGTATGGCAGATCCTACCATTATTAAAGAGATCATCAACACGGTCAGTATTCCCGTTATGGCAAAGGCAAGAATCGGGCATTTCGTCGAAGCACAAGCCTTAGAAGCACTTGGCGTAGACATGATCGATGAATCCGAAGTACTCACCCCTGCAGACCCCTTCTACCATATCGATAAACGAATCTTTACTATTCCGTTCGTCTGCGGCTGTCGAAACCTGGGTGAGGCATCCCGGCGTATCTGGGAAGGTGCGGCAATGATTCGTACTAAGGGGGAAGCAGGCACCGGCAACATCATTGAAGCAATTCGACATCAACGCATGGTGACAAGTATGACCCGAACATTAAAAACCATGGAGGCAACAAGGCTAAAAAAAGTGGCAGAGGAATATTGCCAAAGCTACGTGACCTCGTTTAAAACCTTAACAAACCAGGAAGTTGACGAAAAGACGATTGTATTTGGTGATTCAACATACAGTACTCTTAAGAAAGAGATATATGAGGTTTTAAAAGAAATCAAAGGACTGCAACGTCTCCCAGTTGTTAATTTCGCTGCTGGGGGGATTGCGACACCAGCGGATGCAGCAATCATGATGCAGTTAGGGAGCGATGGAGTATTTGTCGGGTCAGGTATTTTCAAATCGAAAAATCCTGAGAAACGAGCAAAAGCAATCGTAGAAGCAGTTGCCCATTATGATGAACCAGACAAGATTGCAGAAGTCAGCAAGAATCTCGGTGATGCGATGCTTGGTATTGAGATTAGTACGATCCCAAAAGAACAACTTTTCCAGGAACGAGGCTGGTAGCAATAGTCACAATTGGTGTCTTATCGCTTCAGGGTGCCGTGTCTGAACACCTTGCATCGATGAATCGTGTTTTAAAAGAAGAAAAACAGCCTGGGCAGACCATCTTGGTTCGACAGCCGTGTGATATTGATACTTGCGATGCGTTGATTATTCCTGGTGGAGAGAGTACTACGATTTCTCGGATTTTAGTCAATTCAGGGATGCATGATGCGATCCGTCAACGCATGAAACAGAACAATATTGCTCTTATGGGGACTTGTGCTGGATGTGTCATCCTTGCCAAAGAACTAAGTGATACAAAGGCTGACGTGCGACTCTTGCAGGCAATGGATATGCAGGTCGAACGAAACGCGTTCGGCAGGCAAAAAGAATCCTTCGAAAAATCGGTAGAGATTAAAGGGTTTACAACGCCTTTTAACGCGGTTTTTATCCGTGCGCCATGTATCACAAAAGTTTGGGGCTCCTGTGAAGTTCTAGCTACAGTAGAAAAAGAAATAGTTATGGCCAGGCAGAACAACTACCTGGCGTTGTCGTTTCACCCCGAGCTCACCGATGATCTCAGGATTCATCGATATTTTTTAGAGATGTTGTGATTACGCCTTCATGATTGCAAGCAGGAAGATACCAAGAGCAATAAGTGCTCCAACAACAGCACCAATCACCGCGATAATCCCGTTTACAATCGTCCCTGAAAAGTTCAGGAGTTCAACAGGTGTTCCCATGAAACTTAAAAGGTTTGCGCCCCAGAGGAATATTACTCCGACAAATAATCCGATAATGATTAAGATTGCTCCAACTGCTCTGCTTTTACCTGACCCAAAGTAGGCGGTAAAGATACCTGCGATTATACTTGCTATTGCAAACACCAGCGTCATCATGCTTAGAAAATATTGTACTAATCCTTCCATTTTTCTTCACTCCTTAAAATTTCGTTCCCGTTAGATCTGTGGTACCTTTGAGAGTTTATTGTACACCTCATGCTCATGTGCGGGCGCGGCACTTATTAGGACGAACCCAATTGCCATAAATTTTACCTTCCTCGCTCACCGTTATATTGTCATGAGATATAAGTCTTACGTTATTTAATGGTTCTCTTATATCTGAAAAACAGGGATTTTACGTTTTTTTACTTTCCCACGTTATGAAATATAAAACGAACAAAATAGCTTAAGGGGTACTCTTTTCTTGAAATACTCGTTGATTTTACCTCTTTTTTCCTTGGTATGTCTGAATATAATTCTCTATAGTACGGTCATAGGTACGTTCAACGGTATCGGGAAAGAAACACGCGGGAAGCTCATCTCTGTTCCTGTGATAGCTGAGACATTCACAACAGAGTCCTTTCCTACTACACGGATAACTGCAATTACACGCAATTTTGTTTTTTTGTATCTTACACTCCACCATAATTACATTGCTCCAACTAATTTTTTAAACTCGTTTTCATCGATGATCGTTAATCCAAGTTTTTTTGCTTTCTCGTATTTTGAACCAGGATCCGATCCTACTACCACATAATCAATATCTTTTCCGACAGCGGATGCAACCACACCTCCGTTCTTGATCACCAAGTCCGAAGCATCAGGTCGGGATATAGACTGAAGCCCACCGGTGAACACAAACTTCTTTCCTTGTAATTTCCCTTCTTTTTTTGTTTCTTTTGGTCGAATCCCAATATCTTTTAGCTTGTTTATCAGCTCGATATTTTCCTCGGTTGCGAAGAATGTTGCGATCGCCTCTGCGGTTTTTTCACCGAGGCCGTGTATCTGTATTAATTCCTCTGCTGTTTTTTTTGCGAGTTCATCGATGGAATGGTACTGTGATGCAAGCAGTTGTGCAGCAAACTTTCCGACATGGCGGATCCCTAAACCGTAAATTAAACGCGCTAAACCCTGATGTTTACTTTTTCCAATGGACTCAAGCAGATTCTCCACTGATTTATCCTTAAATCCTTCCAGAGTAAGCAAATCTTTTTTCGTAAGCCTGTATAAATCCGCGATGGTATCCACAAGGCCTTTTTCAATGAGTTTATCGACGGTTTGTCCACCCAGGTGATCGATATCCATTGCATCCCTTGATGCGAAATATTCGATGCGCCATTTCAACCGTGCTGGACATTGTTTATTTGGACAGCGGACAGCAACCTCATCTAACGTTCTTATAACATCTGATCTGCACACAGGACATTTCTTTGGAATTACTCGTACTTTCTCGTCACCTTTTCTTTTTTCAATAATGCTTTTGACAACTTGGGGGATCACATCGCCACTGCGCTCTACTAGAACCATGTCACCGATGCGGATGTCTTTGCGTTTTAATTCATCAAAATTATGCAATGTTGCTCGAGATACCGTTACTCCGCCAACCTGGACCGGTTCGAGGATTGCAACAGGGGTAAGTGTACCGGTTCGTCCTACCTGTATCACGATATCATTCAGTCGCGTGGTCGCTTGTTTCGCCGTAAACTTAAAAGCAATTGCCCATCGTGGGTGTTTAATTGTCGAGCCTAATTCTCTCTGTTGAGAAAACGAATTCACCTTCAGAACGACCCCATCGATCTCATAATCCAAGCTTTCTCGTTTCGCTTCAAGATCTGCACAGAATTTGATGGCTTCTTCAATATTTTTTACTTTTTTGATTAAGGGGTTGACACGAAATCCTGTCATTCGTAATATTTCTAAGGCTTTTTCATGTGTTTGGAAATCTTTGTCTGAATGGGAAATATAATAAATGAACGTATCAAGTGGTCGTGCTGCGACAATGCGGGGATCAAGTTGTCGGAGTGATCCAGCGGCTGCGTTCCGCGGATTGGCAAATACCTGTTCACCTTTTTTCTCTTGTTCCTTATTGAATTTTTTAAACGCAGTAATCGGAAAGTACACCTCACCGCGTACCTCTGCGTTTTGAAGAGCTGACCCTTGTAATCGAAGAGGGATACTATGGATTGTTCTCAGGTTCGCGGTGACGTCATCGCCTTTTACCCCATCACCTCGTGTCGCACCTCTCACAAACAATCCATTTTCATAGATAAGAGCGATACTGATTCCATCAATTTTTGGTTCACATGCATATTCAACATTAGCAACATTTTTTATAACACGTTCATCAAACTCTCTGAGTTCATCGTATGAATATGCGTTATCCAACGAAAGCATCGCGATTTTATGTTCCACGGTTTTAAATCCTTTCAGTGGTTCTCCTCCAATCCGTTGTGTCGGGGAATCTGGCGTGATGAGACCTGGAAACTCAGCTTCCAATACCTCGAGTTTTTTGAGGAGCATGTCGTATTCGTAGTCAGAGATCACTGGGTTGTTTTCGACATAGTA
>JAPKYG010000118.1 GCA_026394435.1 Methanobacteriota archaeon
TTCAGTGAGAGAATGGGGTCGTTAGTGAGGTGGTGAGGAGATGTGTTTTAAAAAGACTATTGCCCCCATTCTCTAATAATATATATTAAAGACACAAGTATATAAATTTTATTATATATTTATTTATCACTTTTAAAAAAACAGCACACTGCTATAAAAAAGGAAGAAGGGGTAATCCTGTGTTATAGTTGTCTCAATTCTTAGACCAGAGCGGATAAAATTACCCCAATAATCGCTTCAGCACAACTATATCGTCATTGAAGAGAAAATATGTCAGGTGAACTGATTTTTATTTGTATATACCGGAACCCTATTCGATTTTACGGAACCATGTTATTTTTTTGGAGTCCAGATTGCCCTGCCGAGCGGCAAAATGCTCTTACCAGCCATCGTGTTGAGTATGATTGCAGCGGCGCCATAGAACGATAACACCGAGGTTATGAGAAGAAAAACACCAGCAGGCTGTGAGGACATCTCATACAGATAATGCGGAATGAGGAGAGCGACCGCTAAATCAACCGCAATCAATATTCCAAACAAGACTTTATTGGTCATCAATGACGCCATGGTTGCGATGAGACTGAAGATGAGAATGCCGATAAGACCATACGCATAATAGGTGATATCTCCTTTATTGACAATAGTAGAGTTGTTGATAAACAAGGTTAGTGCAATCGAAAACATCGTCATCGCGTACACAGAAAACACAGTCGCACCAAAGACGTTGTTTCGTTTGAACTCCATCGCTCCCGCGATGAGTTGTGCGGTTGCACCAAACATTAAAATCCAGGGGATCATCAGTGATTTCTCAACACCTGATGCAAATTTCAGGTCAGCAGATGCAAGCACCAATGCAGCAACCGCAAGTCCAAATAAACCAAGCGCGGCAGGTTCAGCCACTGGTAAGGCTTTTACTGTTGTTTCCGTGTTCAAAACGCCTTTCTCATCTGTAAAGTTTGCTACTTTTTTTTGTACCATTTACTTTCACTTCTCCCAATATCGTTTTTCGGTACTCGGTAGCTGTTCTCCTTTCTCATAGGTGCCTCCCCAGACATTCAGACCATTTTTTTCATCAGCATCAATCTTATCCTGTAACATCTTGAGCATCTTTTTATCCGTAAACCCGAGTTGCTTCATTTTCTGTGGTGTGGGAACACCGTTTGGTGTCCATCCCCTGCGGTAATAGACAGCATCTGCGAGTTTTTTATACTGGCCTCGACGAAACTCGTAGAGAACCGTGAGTTTCTCTCGTACGGTCATTTTTTCAACGTCCTTCTGAGACAAACCAAGTTTTTCAACGAGTTGTTTGTCGTACCGTTCTTTCCTTGATACGTACTCCATTTCAGTAACTGGTCCCATAGCTCGGAACGGGATCCAATCGTCTTTTCGTTGTCCTCGTCCCATCCAGACATTCATCGCACGCTGCCAGTTGTAACAGCGTTCACTTTGTAAAATAAGGTCTTCTTTGGTGACGTTCCAGCCGGTCATTGCGTTCTGATATTCAACGTAGTTTTGTACATGCTCTGGGACCTTTGAAGGCTCAGGAGTCTCTACGTTGTTCGCTGGTTCAATATCGTTCCAGGGGAGTTTACATAGGCCATTGAGCCCAAACCAGGTTCGCCACATCGGGAAATAATGGAGCGCTTCCGCTTTCATTTTAAACGTTGGGATCGCGTTGTTCACCATATCCATGAAAATCAACCAAGCCTCATCGTGCTGTGGTCCTTTTAAGGTCAGTCCATATCCCCCTTGCATCGCAAGTGATTCTTTAGTGACATACTCTGAGAACTCAAGCCCCTTGCTTTCCATTCCGGTGTCTTCCACGAGTTGTTTCTCACCCCAACTATTCTGAATAATCCAATCTTTCACCCGTCGTGCACCTTTGGCTGCAACTTTGATAAATTCACCGGTATCGCCTTGTGCGATTCGATGGAGCAACTCGAGTGCCGCATCCGCGTTTCCAAAACAGAGTTCCAGGCCATTACATCGTTCCTTATTTAAAATTCCATACTCGTACATCTCCATGTAAAACGCAATGGCAGTCCCCGCTGAGATAGTATCAATCCCATAGGTGTCACAGTAGAAGTTAAACTCAAGGATCCACAACGGATCCCAGATGCTCATATTCGAGCACGCGCCGATGGTTTCATATTCTGGGCCATCGACAGTTACCTTTTCTCCTTTGTACGGTCCGGTCATCACGGTATACCCGTCAACGGTTTTTGCGCAAGCCATCGTGCAACCATGCCAACATCCGTCAGGAATGATCTTGGTAAACAACTCATAGAACTTTGGTGAATAGATCTTTGACGCCTTCGGGAAACTGCCAAAACGATAATTCTCTGTTGGAAGCAGGTCGTAGGCATCCATGATCTCCACCAGATGCCCGGTCCCCACCGCACGCATGTTGCACTGGTAACGATCTAGATTGTGTATCTCACGATGGAGTTTTATCCCCACTTTCGCTAATGCTATCGGATCAGCAGGATGATTAGAGACACCGTCGAACCGCTCCACTTTCACAACAAGCGCCTTGATTTTCTTATCCCGTAAGACCGTTCCAAGTCCACCGCGGCCTGCTTGTTTTATCCGAGGAACCTTCCGTCGGATGTCATAAAACGAGAAATTCAGACATCCCCAATAACTATGCTGTGCAGCAAGCCCGGACGACACGACTGAGACTTTCTGTCTGGATTTGTCGGTATTCTCCGTTGCATACATCTGGGTGAGTTGGTCACTGAGTAAATGCGTGTTGATCTCTTCTAAAGGAGCGGATTCAATTGACACGATCCCTTTTTCGCCGTCGATAACGACCACGACGTCTTCTATTGCTTTTCCTTGAATCTCTAGTGCATCAAAACCAGCGAATTTCAAATATGGACCGAAGAACCCACCGACATTACAATCACAAATAATGTTCGTTGATGGTGAGACGCTTAAACAGAGGGATTTCCCTGATCCCGCGTATTGAGTAGTGCCACAGAGAGGACCCGTGGTGATGAGCAGCTCATTTTCTTCACTATTCCATCGCGTCGTTGGTTTAATCGAATCCCAGAGGAGTTTTAATCCGAATCCTCGGCCACCCGTAAACTTCTTTTTCATCTCATCGGTGACCGGTTTTTCCTTTATCATGCCTGTGGTAAGGTTCACGTAGAGTGTCCGGTTTGCGTACCCTTTGTTCACTTCACCTTTCTTGTACGAATAGGTTGCTAAAACCTTATGAGCAGTTTTTATCTTCTTCAGATCCCAGCTGTGTTCTGTATTCCCTGTTCTATACTCTTCAATTGTAATCTGTCCTTCAACCATGTTATACCCCTAGTTTATGGTATACAACCTGTTGAATCTTTGCGATCGATGTCTCGACGAGTTCTAGTGCTTTTTCTGGGCATGCACGGACACACGACCCACATGAGATACATTTGAAAGGTTCAATACGAATATCTGATTTTCTCATTGCGCCAATCGGACAAAATCCAACACACGCTTGACATCCAATACAGATATCTTTATCAAGCCATACCCCCCCATTTTTTCTTCTCGTCAATGCACCAACTGGGCACATATCAAGGCAAAGCCCGCGTTGATTACACACGTGCATTGTATATCCTTTATCAGTTTTTACGATGCGAATCGCTGATTTCTCGCCACCGTCTTTGGTTTTAAAATGCACCTGTGAGCATGCTTTCTCACACTCAAGGCAGCCTTTGCATTTCTCTGCATGAAACTTCAGGATTTTGACTGTTGTTGGGTGGTCCATGAATTATTCTCCCTATGACCACATAATGAGAATGGTGTTCGTAATGACAATGATCCAACAGATCGCTGAGACCCCTATGGTGACCGGGTAGTAGACACGGTCTTTTATGGAGATATCAAGGTTTTTCAGAATGAATACCGCAGGCACGGTAACCACTCCAATGAGAGCTGCAAGCAGTCCGCTGGCAAGGATTTGTGGGATGAAGACGATAAGGTTTTCTAGGTAGAACCCTGCAGAGGAAAACACCGGTGTCAGGATTTGGGTGACGATATACCCGCCAACATAAACAATGTAGGCTGAGCATATTCCAAGGCTTGCTTGGATGGTGAGGGTTTGAGGTTTTTTCAGACCAAGGGAAAAACCAGTCCAGATAAGGTCAAAGAGAAGTCCTTCTGCCATGATCGCAATCGCGGAGCAAATGAAACAACCGCCGAAGGGATTGAAGAGTCGGAGCGCTCCTGCAACAAGCCCGATGCCTGCTTGCATCCCCGGTTGTCTGAAGGTGGTTCTACTTAACGTCATCAGACCTATGGCAAAGATACCGGTCATGATTGCACCTGCCGGGAGATTTACATCCCGGAGAAAAGATCCGATGATGCATTCAGCAAAACCCCAAAGAGACCCAAAAACAATGATTCCTACGATGAATTTCATGTTCTTCATGATTTATTTCACCTCGATTATGACGATATCTTTCACACGAAATGCTTTTGGTAAATCTGAAAAGACTGATTCGCTCTCTTTCGTGAGCAATCCGTTTTTCATGTTTTCCCACGTCACTGTCTTTTCATATCCGTCTGCTCCCTTTAGGGTATAGGCATGCTGCTCTGGGTGAGAAACCCCGGTTTTTAGCATCAAGTCATCCAATGCGATACCGGAATATTGAGATTCATTAAAAGTACGTGGTTGGGTAAGAGAAAACAGTTGATCAATGGTATAGTGTTGTCCGTTCACTAGCAGTGTATTGGTCGTTGCTTGTGTTGCATACACATAAATTGAAGAGACGCTGCCGATGAGTAGAATTAGGAGCGCAAAAATTGGTAGTAGTCGGTCCTTCCTCATAGGTATCGTTGGGATGGATACAAAAGTGGATATTTAAAAATTATGCCGTGCTACCCGTAACCCTTTATTTCGTATTTTGGTCGCATATTTTCGCAATATCTCCTCATCGTTCGGCCGCCATTGAATCCGCTCCAGCAACGCATAGGAGATATCTGCGTTCAACTGTTCAACATCCCATTTTACTGATTTCCGATATGTATCAAGAAAGATTTGACACAGCTCGAACTTTTCATCGGTAAACATCGGATCAGTACTCAGCAGAGACACACAGAGCGTCGCAAGATCCTCACCGGATCTTCCGATCCGTGACTCCTCAAAGTCTACACCCCAGATCCGACCCCTGCTCAGGATAAAATTTTTTAAAATCGCATCACCGCGAAGACGAAAACCATCATCTGATTTAAAAAAAGTATGAAAATGCACAAACCAGTCCGCAAGGAGATGGACAACCTTTTCTTTCTTCTCAAGGACCGTCCGGGGGTCGTTTACGATATCGCAGACGTTTTCCCCCATAATGTAACTCATCACTAGGACATTATTCTCTGCATCCTTCTCAAGGGGGGACGGCATGGTAAGATCTGAAAACCCTTTCTTTAAAATACTATATTCAAGGTCCATATTTTGTTTCAACCCAGGAACGAACCATTTCAGAATCCGAGGTTGACCATTATAAACAACGTAACCAACCGTGTTTTTTTTACTCTCAAAACGCTTCTGGAGTAACACGTTTTTGTATTTTTCAACATTTTCAATAAGATCTTGTATGTCTCTCATCGTCTTAAGCTGAGAATACGACGGAATGAGAAATAGCTTCCGATTGGGACGGTTAATTTCTTTTCAGAGTGCTCAGTTACGGTTTTATTCGGTGATTATTCTTATAGATGTGACCTTTTTCCACCAAAGAGACGCTTGAGTAATTGATCCTTTTTCATCAAGGAACACTATCTTCAGTTTACCGTCGTTAGATTCATTCAACCATTTTCCTTCATATTGATAGGCAAGAACCATGGTGACGCCACCCTTCCGTATTGGATTGGGATCTGACGCATTGTCAGGATTGTAGATATCGACATTTCCGAGAATGGTAGAATAATTAATGGATAAATTTTCCCCGTCCTCTGAGTAGACTTTGAGACTATACAGAAGAGGTGCTGGGCGTAACGTGTGTACAAGCGTGCTGATATTGACCCCCGTGTAGTTTCCTATTCCTTTGATCATCCCAGATTGGGTCCGGTATCCTCCTTTTGCGGTATATGTTTCTAACTGTACAAGGTCAGCCATGGTAAAATTTGTTTGCTGGTCGTCGTAGATAAGTGAAAAGATGGTAGGTGTCGTTTTGTGAGCATTGTTGTTTTCTGAAAAAGAAACTGTTTGTTTCGGCAGATTGACATACACAAGAACAGCAACTGAAACGATGATTGCAATCACAACTGCTGCACTCAGAATTTTATTTGTTTTCGTTGTCATAAGGGACCTTGAAGAAGATACCTTTTTTAAACATTTTCTAAAAAATCAGCATCTTTAATCGTTCGTGCGGTAAGATAGATTCCAACAAGGATGATTCCACCACCAACAACGGTATACAGGGATGGTTCTTGATGAATCCAGGGAATCACATACGCCAGCAGTGATGACCCAATAGGCTCTCCTAAGAGGGCAACGGACATGACTGATGCGCGGATGTATCCAAGAGACCAGTTATAGAGGGTATGGCCAAAAATCCCAGAGACCAATGCCATAAGAAGAATGATCTCGTAATCGGTGATAGTAAGATTGTACACTGGAGCACTGAGTGCGAGACAAATGATAAACAAGGTGATGGTGCCAACCGCGTAGACCACGAAGGCGTACGACATTGTCGAAACGGTTTTCCTGAGTTTTCGTCCGCCTAATATGTACAACCCAGCAGCAATCCCTCCTAGTAAGGCAAGGATGTTTCCTTCTATTGTGTCTAAACCAAAAGCAGCAAATCCGTAATTTCCAATGACCAGTACTGCGACACCGGCCAAGGAGATAGCTATCCCAAGCGCATTCACCCAAGAGAGTTTTTCTTTAAGAAAATAGAATGAGACAGGCGCGACAAGAACAGGATGAGCGGTCACAAGAATCACAGAGCTTGCCACCGATGTCATTTTCAGTGATGTGATCCAGAGCGAAAAGTGTGTTGCAAGAATAACCCCGATTACTATCATGATTAAAATGGTTGCCCGAGGAAGCGTGCGAAGTTCGTCTCTTGTTTTTTTTCGGATCAAAATGAAGGGGAAAATAAGAAGTGTCGTGAACAAGAGCCGATAGAATGCGATGCTTAACGGGGGGGCTTGACAGGAGAGAATAAAGATGGATGCAAAGGAGACCGCGATAATGGAAATAATAAGACCTAGATACTGTTTTTGCATTTCAATCGGTAATCGAATGCCGTGCTATTTGTTTTTCTCTATTCTTTTATTGGTTGCGCGAATGGTTTACGATAGTTCAGGAGAAGTACCGTAGAAAAGATGAGGGAGAATGTTCCTAGCAATGCAAACGGTATCCAGATGCCAAAAAGATCGGAAAGCACACCCCCGAGGAAAAGAATAATGGCTCCCCCGCCAGTCTGAAATGTGAATGTCAATCCAAACGTCCAGCCTTCAACAGATTCATGCGTAACTTCTGATACAAAGGAGAATAATGCAGGGTAGGTGAGAAATACCGCAACCCCCAGGAGGATCATGATGCCAAGGAGAATAATGATATGGGTGAAGATCGCGAGGAACAGACTCAAGATCCCGATTGTTACATATGATATGACAAGGAGTTTTTTCCGATTAATATAGGACCGTATCTTGCCATAGGCTAATGAGGTGATGCTGCCAACCCCTGCCCAAAGGGCAACAAGGAAACCTATCAACGGGAGGGATAATGCTGTTCGCTCGTTAAGGAGCAAGGGAAGGTAGGTTATGATGACACCCCAGGACGCACCGCTGATCATAAATGCTGGTACAATCAGCTTAATTCTTTTCATCCGATGGAACGCATCCGCTGCCATTTCCTTGAATGAGTATTTTTTTGTTACTTTCGGAACAATGACGAATTCCTTATTCAACTGATACGTGAGAGCAAGACTCACTAACAATCCAAGAATACAGATACAAGCCCAGATATACAAGGGGACGGTCCAATGGGTAAGTTGCGTAATAGAAAGGGTTGTGATAATCGCGATAAATGCCCCAAGATCTGCAGAGCCGCTCTGAATACCCATCGCCCAGTCTAACTTGCCTTTTTTATAGGTTCGTGAAATCCACCCAATGCCTATCGGATGGAAAAATGAGGTCGCAAACCTCAAAAAAAAGATAAGGAAAATCAGGGTGATGAATCCGTTACTGAGGGTCATCAGCACAAGCGAAAGACTTGTCATGAGCAATCCCGTGAGAAGGAAGGTATTGACGTTTTTCCCATCAGCCATTCTCCCAAGAACAAGTTGTGCGATGAGGGTGATAAACAGTCCTCCACCGGTGATGATGCCGACTTGTGTATAACTTAGATTGAATAGTTCCTTAAAAATAGGAAAAAGAATAGAGATTACGGACACAGATCCATCGTTGATAGCATGGATGAGACTAACTGATGATAAAATCCTGCCCTGTTGTTTCATGGTTTGGGGAGGTGATAAAGACTCATCGGTTATATTATTTACCCACGAGAATAAGGGTAAAACATAAACCATCATAGGGGTTATCCTCTTGTATGTCCGCCTCTATGGTTTTTGGAATATATGGGAATTCAGATACAGGCAAAACTACATTGATAGTGAAACTTGTTGAACAACTCGTCAAAGAAGGCTATCTGATCGCAACCATCAAACAAACAAAAAAAGCGATCTCGATGGATACAAAGAGAAAAGATACGTGGCGGCATCATGGTGCTGGTGCAGAACTCGTCGTGTTCTCCTCCATCTGCGAAACAGATTTTCTGTTGAACAAATCGATGAGTACCTCTGAAATCATCCGAAGAATCACTGAATTTGGATGCTATGATCTTATACTGGTGGAAGGAGCTGATGACCCATGCATACCAAAGATTCAGATAGGGGTAGGAAAAAAACGGGAAAATACCATCGCTTCTTACGAGGATAATTTTAATGAAATATTAAAAATCATCAAAAGAGAACTAAAAATGAAACCATCGTTACAACGCCTTTGCATTGCTGTGAATGGCAGAAATATTCCGTTGACTGAGTTTCCTGAACAGATAATAACAAACACGATTGTTGGAATGCTTAGTTCTCTAAAAGACGTACAGAATATCAAAGAGGTTACTATTCAGTTGAAACGATAAAAGAAAAAAGGAGCGAGCCTGTCGCACTTTTCCACTTTATATTGAACCTGTGACGTTGACGATTAGTAACAGGAGAATAATCGCGGAAATAATGCATATACTTACGATATCTTCTGCTTTTTCTTTTTTATTGCGCACGTTGCATCCCGTCCCGTTCATTCGTATAAATTTATAGCTTTTAAATCTTTACAATTTTTCAAAAAAATCATCATATTGTTTGCTTGCGAATAGAGATACCAGAGGAGCCGTAGCGTATCTATATATTTACATGCATATGCAGCTGCCAAAAAATCATATAAACCATGTTTTTGTAATTTTTTTTATCATTCCAAAAAACAGAACAAAAAAGAAACGACGTCTTGTCTTATTTTTTTTTTATTTGTAAGGACCTATAGCAATCTGGTTAAATCTTTATACCAATCGTCCATTTCTTTTTTTTATGATACAGAGAACACCTGCTCTTACTGTCGATGGTATTCTTCTCGAGAATCATTCGGTCCTTCTTGTGCAGCGGAAACACGGGCCGTTTCAAGGAGCCTGGGCGCTCCCTGGTGGTTTTGTGGAGTACGGTGAGAAAACCGAGGATGCGGTAGTGCGTGAGGTCTTGGAAGAAACCGGGGTGAAAACAATAATTCGCTCGCTGATTGGTGTCTATTCTGATCCACATCGTGATCCACGCGGTCATACGGTCACCGTTGCGTATCTGATGGACCGTGTTGGCGGAGATCTGAACGCTGGTGATGATGCAAGCAGTGTAAAGTTTTTCAAGGTGAACGAGTTACCGGAATTAGCATTTGATCATGCAGTGATCGTAAAGGATGCATTCCAGAGGGATAGCCATGGAGTTTTGTCCAAAATGTAAAGTGTTGATGTTTCCGAAAGGAGATGTTCTTGTCTGTAATACCTGTGGAGCCGAAAAAAAGAAAAGTGGGAGTTCTGTTGTTGTTGAAAAACAAAAACGGAAAGAAACGGTTTTCCTGGAAAAGAAGATTGATATTCTTCCGAAAACACGGATTGAGTGCCCAAAATGTGGGAATAATGAGGCGTTTTGGATTCTTCGGCAAACGCGGGCGAGTGATGAGCCGGAAACGAGGATTTTTACGTGTACAAAATGTGAACATCGGTGGCGGCAATATTAAAAGGATGAACTCCTCTAAAATACCGTGCCTGGTGTTTTCTTCGGTTTTTTTCAATTATATAGAAAAGTTTATTAACAATTGTTAACTAGAGTCTATTAAATGAAAGACAAAACAGACCTCTCTGAAATTAATCAAAGCCTCATCGAAACCTTCGAAGAAGTCAAAAAAGCAGTACAAAAAAACGAGAGACGATCTCGTGCGGGACTCATGCTTGGACTCCAAGAAATCGGTGCATCACTCGACGGATTCATCGGGGCATACTATCCCGTCGCTTCAAACATCATCATCGTCAACAAAACACCACTCCGGCGTATCCTCGAAACCAATAAAAGCACTGCTAAAGCCGTACGCCTTCCACGTCCTCCTGCACGAATACATCCACACGCTCGGATACCTTGATGAAGAAACCACCGGGCAAAAAACCTATGAAATCAGCAAAAAACAATTCGGAGAACACCATATCATCACCGAATTGTCTACCAACATCAGAAAGTTCTTCCCAAACCTCGTCTACCCTATTCATGGATGGATTCCCCAAAAAGAAACACCGATAATCGAGCTTGTCCCGGGCTTTGATTTCTCCAGTTCAAACCCCTATATCACTTAAAAAATAGGAGATAAACGATCTAAAAATCTTTTTTTCTCTATTTTATATAAAAAATAGAAAATTATATAAATACATGAAAATAATAGATATACATTTAAACGAGTTGAAAAAAAGAGGTCTCTCTATGAATAAAAAAGCATTCCTTGCAGCAAGTATAGCGCTTCTCTTCATTTCAATCTCTCTGCTACCAGTCTCTGCGCAAAAGACATCAACACAAGATACGGAGCTACAAGAAGCAACAATGGTTGAGAAATTCATGGATGAAGTAGAATGTATCGCTTCTGAATCACAAACCTTCCGTGATTTTGCTGAAAAACTTCAAGATCTCTGTCTGAACATTGATTATGGAAAATTCACAATTGTACGAGAATTCATTTCGAAAATGCTCCAATTTCTAATAAAAGAAAGAGGAGTCTCTATTGGAGGGATCAACATATATGACCTCCTTGGGAAATTCTCCTCAAAATTCCGTCCCGACTACTTCGTCATCAGTTACGGAGCCTATAACCGACTAAACCCACGGAAAGAAAATTCAATAGACCGATTCAAAGAAAGACTTTCGATGTGGCGATACTCTGACGCCTCAAAACTCTTGAAAGGAAGAACCCTGATCCTAGAGCGACAACCCTTCGGGATACACCAAAAAATGATTGGACCACAACTTGGCCTCATGAAAGGTTTTAAAGGAATCTACCTCGATATCGAAAGCAAACTTACAGGGAACGCCTATGTGGTCTTCATGGGTTGCGTAGACCGGATTCGAACGTTCGACCTGACTCCTCTTTCTAAATAAAAAATTCTTATTTTTCTCCTTTTTTTTCTTTTTCAAACCATCCGACTGTTTTAAAGACGAAATTTTACTCTTCTAAGCAGAAATTCGTCAATTGCCTAACTCAAAGTAGAAAATTATATAAATAGCTAAGATAATATAGATTTATAATAAAAAATATAATTTCGAAAAAGAGGGTATAACTATGGCAAAAATAAAAGGAATACTTGCAGTAGGCGTAATTCTTCTTTTCCTGGGGTTAGCATTTAGCCCAGTAACGGCGCAAACGACAATAAAAGACCAGTTGGAAGTAAGTACCATCGGTGACCTTGCACCGGTACAGCTTTCCGAAAAAGATCTTACAACCATGGAAAAATTCCTACCTGCATTACTTGAAAAAATGCAAACTGCAACATCCTACTCAGAACTTATTGAAACGGTACAAAGCCTTATGAAAGAGCACGGTCGACAACCGGTTCTGGTGTTAATACTTACACTTCTTATTAAAACTATAAATTTCAACTTTAAATTCAATCAATTCCGCCCAGTCAGAAAAGCCGCGTTTGTCATGAGCTGGGGATTTACAAACAAATTACTATCACCTGCAATCAGCATGATCCGGCCAATAACAGGCTGGTTCTACTCTGGGAGATCCAACGTTGTTCTGAACAGCCGTACAATTATTATTGACCCATATCCCTTTAGTATAAAGACGCTTACCGGACGCCAGATTGGGTTAATGGCAAATTTCATTGGCTTGTACATCCACCGATCTGGGCCTATTGCTGACAAAGCAATAACATTTTTCTTTGGCTACGCCAAAACAATTCGAGGATTTGACCTCTCGCTGGAATGCAACTAGAGAAAAAACACAATTTCTCTTTTTTCCTTTCTTTTTTTTGATATTTTATATTTCCGTTGGTGTTGTATATATTTTAAAGAAAACAATCCTTATAAGAGACTTTTTGTTTGCGAGTAATGAAAATGGCACCTTCTCAGATCACGATCGTTCGAAGTAGACGACGGAAAAAGACTATTCAAACGAAATATGGAGATGGGCGGCTCTGGATCTATCTTCCCGCAGGCATGAGTACTAAAGATGAACAGAAATGGATAAACCGTATGATTGAGCGGAACGAGCGATGGCAGCAGAAACGAACATTAAAGAAAAGTGACACTTGGTTGTTGCAGCGCGCCCAGGAACTGAACAAGAAGTTTTTCGACAGAGCCCTTGATTTTTCCATCACGTTTGTCACAAATCAAAATTCTCGGTTTGGGAGCTGCACCTCGATTGATAAAACTATTCGCATCTCAGAACGGGTGAAAACCATGCCGTCGTGGGTACAGGACTACATCATCATCCATGAGCTTACTCATCTCTTGCACCCGGATCATTCAAAGAAATTCTGGGAAATAGTGAATCATTACAAGTACGCGGAACGGGCCAAAGGGTACCTCATAGCAGTCGGTGTAGGGGTAGTAGAACAGGAGAAGGAATCAACCGATGAAGACGATATTTTTTATGATATGTGATAGTAGATTACTAAGTTCGATACCTAATTAATGAAAATATATATAATCCTCTATCAGATATCCTCTTTGTGTGAGGTTGGGTTATGAAAACACTTATAGATGAATTTGGGTGGAATGCAGGTAAAGTATGGAAGATACTGAGTACAAAAGGCCCGTTGAAAGAAGAAGCGTTACTTCAAACCACGAAACTTTCAGAAGATGAACTATGGACTGCTGTTGGCTGGCTAGCACGTGAAAACAAGATTTGCCGGGAAAATAACTTGTATAAACTAGGGCACACCAACTTAACCACGAAGGTCGGCACGGATGCAGGGAAGGTCTGGAACACCGTTGCAAAACAAGGCGAAGTGGATGTCTCAACGATAGCAAAGACTGCACAAATCACTGAGGTTGACGCATACTGTGCACTTGGATGGCTTGCAAGAGAAAATAAAGTTGAATGCAAGAAAATAAGGGCAAAAGAACCGAAAATAAAGGTTGCCTTAAAATAACCATTTTTTTTACATACAACAAGCAGGCAGTGTTCAGAGCAGCATCTGAATTACTCCTGTTTTTCTCCTTATTTTTTTTATCCCATAAATTTTGGAATGCAAAACTATATAAGAGACTGGTTACTACAGGCTCACCGAAAGAAGAGAAAATAACATTTCATTTTCCAACAATTTCGGATTTTTGAAATTTATTGTTTTTTTCTTTACAAATATACATGCTCTTGTTATGGAGCTAATACCTATGAATCCAAGATCAAATAATCAACGACGAAGAAAGAATCAAGAATCATTTCAAAAGATAGTAGTCAGATGTGACGTCCTTCAACGTCCTGTGTACGAACATGAAGTCTGTCCGCAATACGCGATAAAAACAGGTTCTGACACACAAAAAAATTGTAAGAATTGTAAACATTCTTTTTAATCAATAGCGAGACTAAGTGATCTTTTTTTCTTTTTGAACATTACAAATTACAGGAGGTGAACATACTATGAAAGGAATTGTTAAATTTTACAATATTCGAAAAGGATATGGTTTTATCCGAGGCGATGATGGACACACCATCTTTGTCCATAAAACCGCTATCCCCTTTTTCGACATCTTCCTCACACAAGGTGAGGTCGTGG
>JAPKYG010000124.1 GCA_026394435.1 Methanobacteriota archaeon
AAAGCGAAGAAAAAAAAGGTTAAAATACCGAAAAACAATACTGTTATTGGAGGAGTGAATAATGTCATACTTTTGGAAAAAAAACGGTACTCTTTACCATTGGCACCTCCAATGCACCGCAGTCCCGGTTTATGTGAGAACTAATCCAGATTGGGAAATCAGCGAACAACGTCCCACAGATAAGGAGCGTTGTAAAGAATGCCGTGAGAAAGATATCGCACAACGAATAAAAGGAAAATTCTAGCTGGGTTACAGAAAGTGATGCTTATCGACGTGCCACGGGTTTGTTCTGTGGTAGACCTAACATGATTCGCTTTAGTTTTTTCTTCGTATTGTAATCATAGACCACATCGATTTTTTTCCCGGTAAAGGGGTTTAATCCGGTCCAATACATACACGACGACACGGTCATTGGCGTTGGGGTGAACAACTGGAATTGCTCAATATTTTCCAGATGCTTTTTTTTGATGATATCTCGGAGGAACAAGACTTCACTTAGGGTATCGCCAGGATGCCCGATCATAAAATAGTACCGCAACGCTTGTTTTTTACGTTCATTAATTGCAGAAAAATACGCAAGGAACTCATCAAACCGTGAGTTATCCTTCCCCATCAAGGTGACAACTTTATTTGAAAAGTGCTCAGGAGCGATTTTGAGACATCCAGAGATATAATGGTCGGAAATTTCTTTGATATATTCTCTGCTTTCTAGCGCCAAGTCATATCGGATGCCGCTGCGGATAAAAATTTTTTTAATCCCTTCAATCTGTCGAGCTTTTCGTAACAATGCAATGAGTCGCTTATGGGTCTTATCTAACTGAGGGCACTGGATACATGTTCCTTGACACGGGGTGGTTGTCGTTTCAGGACGAGTACACACCATCGCATACATATTCGAAGACGGACCAACGAAATCATCAATGTATCCTTTAAAACCAGGGTGCTTCGTCAGCCGTTTAATTTCTGCAAGGATGCTTCCCTCAGAACGTGAAATAATCCGATCTCCCTGATGAAGAGAAAGTGAACAAAAATTACAGGCCCCAACACATCCACGATGAACCACCACGGAAAACTTCCCCATCTTCAACAAGGATTTCGGGTGTAGTTTCCGTGAGTACTCCAAGGAATAAATCCAATCCAAATCCCTGGCGGTATACTCAGGGTACTTATATTGCAGGACGTAACTGTTCGTATATTCTTGCGCGAGATTCTTGTTATTTGAAAATTTCATTTGCATATCACAGAATTTCCGTTTATCCTCAATGACTTCCTTAAATGAGGGAAGAAGCTCAAACGACGCATCAAGGTCTTTACTTAGGACGCATGTTCCTTCGATTCCTCGTAGCTCTTTTTGGTGTTTTAACCGCTCAGCAATCTCAATGATCTGTTTCTCCCCGTTCCCATAGACAAGGATATTTGCGCGAGAATCAAGCAAGATACTACGCCGGATGTTGTTATCCCAATAATCATAATGGGCAAACCGCCGTAAGGACGCCTCAATGCCTCCGACGACAATCACACTTGACTTAAAATATTCCTTCAGTTTGTTACAATAAAAAATCACTGCACGATCAGGCATTTTCGTGGCATCACTGTATTTATCTTCGACTCTTTTTCGTTTCAACGGCGTATAGTTATGAACCATACTATCAATAGAACCGGAAGTGACACCAAAACAAAGACGAGGCGCCCCTAACTTTGTATAGTGTTCTTTTGTTTCTGGTTTCTCGATAACACCGACACGATATCCTTTCGCGTCAAGCACCTTTGCAATAATACCCACCGGTGAGAGTGGGTGATCATCGTAATACTCACCGCTGATAAGGATTATATCAAAATCACTACCGGTCTTGGCAATCATACTTTTGTATCTTATAGAATCCGGCTATATAAACATTCAACAATAATGACACCGGAAAGATTCATTAATCTCCTGCTTTTTCCGTTGCCGATGACAGATATCCTCGTGACGAACGATGACGGTTACAAATCTGCAGGATTTGTCCCGCTCATCAAAGAACTTTTAAAAGAATTCTCAGTGACCGCTGTGGTCCCTGATCAAGGACGAAGCTGGATAGGCAAAGCAATCACGACAAAAAAAGAATTACGACTCAAAAAAATTAACTATCAAGGGGTTGACATGTTCCTTCTTGATGGAACCCCTGCCGATTGTGTACAAATCGGGTTATATGATATTGTGGACACACGCCCAAAAATGGTGATCTCAGGAATAAACATCGGACTAAACATCGGACAAGCGCGGACGCTTAGCTCAGGAACGATAGGGGCAGCAATAGAAGGAGCTATTGACGGGGTGAGAGCAATCGCCTCATCACTGTCCATCCCTCTCAATATAAAAGATAATTTAACCGATTTTTATCATCCAAAAAGCTATCCTCTCTTTGAAAACGCGGCGAAGATAACAACAAAAATTGCCACCATTGTCATTAACAAAGCCTTTAATGACGTGGATCTCTTTTCCCTCAATATCCCGTTTCATGCTACCGTTGATACACCACTAGAAATTACCACACTTTTCAAAACACGATACGGCAGACTTTTCCATAAAAAAGGAACCAAATTCATCCATCGCACACCACCCGTGGAATTCAAAAACATGGAAGAACACTCCGATCTCAAAGCATTAAATGAAAACAAGATTTCCCTTACGCCAATGAATATCTCTTTTGCTGCACTTCATTCATTAAAAACCGTGGAACATGTCTTTAAACAAGAATGGTAAAGATACCTGTTTTTTATGCCACAAAAAAGAACGCGATCGCGATAATAGAATAGACACTGATCAACTGTGCGCCTTCTAACCAATTACATCTCCCATCGGCAGAAAGATAGTTTACAATCAACACAGCAAGCATGACGGCGAGGATCTGAAAGGGAGTGAAAACAAGTGAAAAACCAAAATTAAAAACTGAGCTGATTAGCATAAGTATAGGGACGACGAATAACGCAATCTGTATCGCACTACTCAACCCTATCTCGATAGAGACATCAAGCTTGTTTTCCAATGCGAAATGCACCGCGGTTGATTTCTCCGCGATATTCGTAATAATCGCAATGATCACAATCCCGATGAAGGTTTGTGTAATCCCAATGGTGGCCGCAGCGTTCTCTATACCGTGGACAAGGAACTCAGATTCAATAGCAACGACAACAACTGTGAGCAATAAAATAGAAGCGGCAAGTTTTTTACTCATCGTTGGTCTTTCGTGCGTTGCTTTCATCTCATCACTTGCATCAAAAAGATCCTTATGTGTACGTAATGAGAAGAACAGCCCAGCAAGATAAATCAAGGTCATGACAACAGCGACAGCATTACTGAGGACCTGGATATGAGCGCCTTTTGGATTAAGGAAATAATACACACTAGGAATTGCCAGTCCAGCAACAACAATAATAAGCATCGTCGAAGACACAGCAATGGTCTCGTTGTTGAACCGTTGATTTTTAAACCGCAGACCACCAGCGAAAAGACTCAATCCAATCAGCAGTAAAATATTACCAATGATACTTCCAATAATAGAAGCCTGTACCACTTGTACTAACCCCGCTCGCAGGGCAAAGATAGCGATAATCAACTCGATCGCATTCCCAAAGGTCGCTGAAAAAAGACCGCTAACCGTTGGATTTGACTGCAGCGAGATCTCCTTGGTTGTATAACCCATGATACGGGCAAGAGGAACAATCGCCAAAATACATGTAACGAATGTTAATGTATCATTTTTAATGACTAATGCAGAAAAAATACTGACCGGAATAAAGAGGAGGAAACAGTAAAAAACCTTCCCAATATGTAGTTTTTGAATAATGGTCTGTTTCAGAGGAGGAGAATAGAAACCCTTCATTAGTTTTTTACGTCCTACGATAAAAGGAATCATGCAAGACGATATCGCAACAACGTATCTAAAATGTTTCGAAAGTGAAAAGTTAATGTATCTCCGTGAGATGTTGAAAACTGATGAATTACGATGTTATCCTGGTGCGATACGGCGAGCTTTCGCTTAAGAGCACCTATGTACGGAAGTATTTCGAATCAATTCTTGTGAGAAATATAAAAAAAGCGCTCACACGGGAAAATATATCGCATAGTATCACAAAGGAACGAGGGAGAATCTATCTTTCCGCAACGGATATTTCCAAGAGCTGTTTGGTATTATCAAGAATTTTTGGTATCGTCTCATTCAGCCCTGCAGTTCAAACAACGTCTGATATGGAGGACATGTCGATGTTAGCGTTACAACTTGCTAAAAATATTCTGACCGAGGAAAAAAGTTTTGCGATTCGGGCAACACGGGTTGGAACGCACACGTTCTCTAGTCAGCAGGTGGCAGTACATATCGGTAACGATATCGTCAAAGCAACCCGTGCAGGTGTAGATTTAACCAATCCTGACATCGAACTTTTTATTGAAATCCGAGATAAGAAATCATTTCTTTTCACTGAAAAGATTAACGGAGTTGGAGGCCTTCCGTTGGGGACACAAGGAAGAATTCTTGC